>NZ_VIKZ01000047.1:7685-24819 GCF_009711985.1 Dolichospermum sp. UHCC 0260
AATGCTTCGCCCCTACTGACAACTGACAAATTCTAAAATTTTAAATAAATATTATGCCTACCTACGTTGCTCGTATTCGTGATTCTCAAGGAAAATCCAGGACCGAAAAATTTACCGCTGATTCCTTGAATGATGCTCGCAGTAATATTAGAAATCAAGGTTTTGTTATTCAAGATTTAAAAGAATCTCAAAACTTGGCTTCTCGGTTCGATATCCAAAAGATTCAGAATTCCTTTGTCAAGGTTTCTGTTAAGGATAAAGCAATTTTTTCCCGTCAATTTGCTGCTTTAGTAAATGCGGGTGTAGCCATAGTCAGAGGCTTGACTGTACTTTCTGAGCAATGTAGTAATCCTAAACTTAAAGCTGCTTTAGTAGAAATTTGTGGCGATGTTCAGACTGGAATTAACCTCTCAGATTCCATGCGTAAACATCCTGAGTGTTTTGATGGTTTGTATGTGAGTATGGTACAAGCTGGCGAAATTGGGGGTGTGTTGGATGAAGTCTTAAATCGTCTAGCTAAATTATTAGAAGATATGGCAAGATTACAGAATCAAATTAAATCAGCTATGTCTTATCCAGTGATTGTGGGTTTTTTAGCAACTGCTATCTTTGTGGGCATGACAGTTTTTCTGATTCCAATTTTCGCAGATATTTTTGTATCCATAGGAGCAGAATTACCACCACTTACATTATTCTTAATGACCTGTAGTAAAGTCTTACGAAGCTATTGGTCTTTGTTGGTTATTGGGATTTTATTTGTATTATCGTTTCTTTATAAGCAGTATTACAAAACCCCTGTTGGTAGGTTACAGATTGATGGTATTGCCCTAAAGCTACCTTTATTTGGTGATTTGATTCAAAAATCTGCTATTGCCCGTTTTAGTCGGACTTTTGGTTCATTGACTCGCTCTGGAGTCCCGATTTTAACTTGTTTAGAAATTGTGCGAGATACATCAGGAAACCAGGTTATTGCTAATGCCATTGACGCTGCCCGTGAAGAGGTTCAACAAGGGGGGATGATTAGTGTTGCTTTGCTCACAGAAAACGTTTTTCCAGCTATGGCAATTCAGATGATGAGTATTGGTGAAGAAACGGGACAACTAGATGCAATGTTAATGAAAGTTGCCGATTTTTATGAAGATGAAGTAGAACAGGCAGTTAAATCACTCACCAGTATTTTAGAACCAGTAATGATTGTGGTAGTGGGGGGAATGGTGGGGACAATTTTGCTGGCTATGTATTTGCCGATGTTCAAAGTATATGACAATATCGGTTAAGGAAAGGTCGCCAGAAAGTATTTGAAAAGTTTCCTGCGATTATAAATCGCTACTACACAAGCAAAGTCCACCTAACACAAAATTAAGGTTTTCCAACCCACGCAGGTGGTCACTGAGCAGTTCGACAAGCTCACTGTAACACTTGTCGATAGCGTAGCGTGGCGTTAGCCATAGTGTGGGTTTCGCCTGTGTAGCCGCGACTTTTAGTCGCTAGGGGTATAATAAATTAGACTTTTCAAACACCCCCTTAGAGAAAGAAGCAGCCGCAGGGAGTAGATGGTAGATTTCTCCAACTGACAACTGACCTAAGTAGGTTGGCGTTGAAAATTGTCGTTATAGCAAGGCAATAGGCAAGAGTAAAGAGTAAAGAGTAAAGAAGTTTTCAGCGATTTTACGTTTCTTTACACAGTTTGGTTTTATTGTGTTCACCTACTTATTTCACAAATTTAGGCATGATTTCCGCAGCCGTGAATAAGCCAGAAATGCCGCGTTGATGCAATTCCTGAGCGGCTTTGAGATAACCAAAGGCAGGACCACAGACATTAGCGGCCATGCTAGTTTCATCGCCTAATGTAAAGGTGTGAGTGGATATCTTCCCCTCAAAGGTACGTCCTGTAATTTTCACATTGGTACTTAGGGGCTTTTTAGAGTTGCGGGTATCAACAACACCACCAACTGTGACTCTATCCCGTGAACAAATTCCCGCGACTTCTAGCATGACATCATCGGCGTGTTCCATATTTACCAAAGTTAACACACCATTAGTTTGATCGAGTAATGCTTCTACTTCTGCGTCAGTCATGGCTCTAGCGGCTTCTACACTATAACCTGGCATATGACCAATATCTTCCCGAACAGTGGCGCGGTAGGCTTCCCAGTTAGCAATTCCCACACCAAAGGTAATTTCCACGTTGTGAATTTCGGCGTAACTTTGGGCAGCTAAAGCGGCGGCGGCGGTTAACAGTCCAGGAGTAGCACCACAGCCAGTCATGTATGTAATTCCCGCTGCTTGCAGTTCGTCTTTCATGGCCAGGAGTTGTTCGACTGCACTGGTGCGTTTAATGGCATCCACTAGGACACCGCGCCAACCTGCTTTAATAAACTCTTTGGCTACCGAGGGAATAAAGTCATTAGGAAGGTTGGGTAAAGCCAGAAAATAACCATCTACAGGTTGACCGGTGGCGATTAAATCCTGAATACTGCTATTGCTTAATGTCCCAACTGGTTCTAAATAACCGACTGTCCCTTGATTTTGGTAAGTGGTAATACAAGCTTGGGTATTTAAGCCTTGGGTGGAATAAGCGTAGCCCTTTTGGTCTGCGGCTGCAACTAAGATCATTTCTCGTTTGCTGACGAGGAGTTTTGCTGCTGCTTGTCCGAGTCCACCAAATCCCAGGACTCCGACGCGAATAGGTTGGTTTGTTGGTTGTGTGTTCATAGTTAGTTTAGTAAGGTGGCATAAACCTAAATTTTCAGATAAAACCACTATTATATCAATACCTTTACCAAATTGAAAAAAATATTGATTTATAGATTGGGTTGTGGAACGTTTACAAAGCAATAGCATGAAACCCAACAAAGCAGAAAAATGGCCAAGGTATTGAGGGTTAATTATGCTTGATTTACATTTTTTCGGCAATAATTACCAATTGTGAAAGTCAGATTACGGAATGTGGGATATAGGTAGTTCACTTAGTTTCCATCCAATTATCCCCCGCATGAATATCAACGACTAAAGGAACAGATAAAGAAACAGCATTTTCCATTAGCGACTTAATTTGTGGTTGCAATTGGGACCACTCGTGGGGAGGAACTTCAAAGACTAATTCATCATGAACTTGTAACAATAACCGCGCTTGATAGTTCTTCAGAACTTCATGTAATTGCACCATTGCTATTTTGATAATATCCGCACTAGAACCTTGAATTGGTGCATTGGCAGCAGAACGGAGTAACCCAGCATCATATTGACCTAAATTCTTTAATTTCTGCAAATTAATATCTTCTAACTTACTACCTTTTAACTGTCGTAAACTATTACTAGTAAATTCAAAATAACGTCGTCTACCCAAAATAGTTTCCACATAACCATAAGCAATAGCTTCTTTTTTCACTTTCTCCAAATATGCAAAAACATTAGCGTATCTTTCATTAAATCGCTCAATAAACAATTTCGCATCTATCGGATTTATTCCCGTTTCTCTGGCAAACTTTTGCGCTCCCATACCATAAATTACCCCAAAATTAATCGTCTTCGCAAAACGTCTTTCATCTGAACTAATATCTTCTTTCTCAAAGACTAATTTTGCCGTTACAGTATGAATATCTTCATTTTGCTGATAGGCTTGAATTAATACAGGTTCTTGACTCAAATGCGCCAAAATCCTTAACTCAATTTGTGAGTAATCAGCAGCTACCATTAACCAACCTGATTCCGGTAAAAACGCCTTTCTAATTTGTCGGCTAAAAGCAGTCCGAATGGGGATATTTTGTAAATTGGGATGAGAAGAAGATAACCTACCCGTAGAAGTTGCAGTTTGGTTAAAATCAGTATGTAATCTTTGGCTTTTGGGATGTACCAAAGCTGGTAAAGCATCTACATAGGTAGATTTTAATTTTGATAAAGTCCGATTTTCAATAATCGCTTCTACAAAACCAGTATTATCAACTTCTTGAAGTTTTTCTAAAGTTGCAGCGTCTGTAGAATAACCAGTTTGAATTTTGCGAGAATATTTCGTACTTAAACCTAATTTCTCAAAGAGAATATGACTCAGTTGTTTAGGAGAACCTAAATTAAATTTTTCCCCAGCAATTTCGGTAGCTGTTATTTCTAACCTTGCTAATTCTATTTCTAACTGCTGTGAAAGTTCTTTGAGATAAGCTGAATTAATGCGAACTCCTGTATATTCAAGTTCCGCTAAAACTGCTTCTAACGGTTGTTCAACTTCATTCAACAGTTTATATAAAGTTGGCGTTTCTGCTAACTTCTCCCGTAATTTTGGTACTAAGCAAAATGTGGAATAAACATCCATTCCGCAATAATCAGCAACCGCAGAAATACTAATATCAGCAATAGTTTTCCCTTTGGGAACTAAATCTCCATAACTTTTTCCACTTAATCCCAAATATCGCAAAGATAAATCAGTTAAATTATGACTGCTATCGGGATTAATCAAATAACTGGCTAACATAGTATCAAACACCACTCCAGCTAAATTAATGCCTTGACACCGCAGAATTAACCGATCAAATTTAGCATTTTGTAAAGCTTTAGGATAATCAGCACTTTCCAAAATTGGCCGCAGTGCTGCTAATACCAAATCTCGATTTAAATTATCGCCGTTTTTATGACCAATGGGAATATAAGCAAGTTCATTTGGTTCTGTTCCCCAACAACAACCAATTCCTACTAAATCTGCATCTCGTGGTTCTAGTGCAGTAGTTTCTGTATCCCAAGAAACGGGATTTTCTGGATTTGTGAACTTTCTTAAAAGTTCTACCAATTCCGTTAATTTAGCTTCTGTATTAATAATGCGTGGTTGAATTGGTGAAGCATTTTGTTTTATTTCTTGTGCTGTGTCTTCTGCACTAAAAAACCACAAATCATCCTCTGTTTCGGCGATTATTTCCGATACTTTATTTTCTACAACTTCTCCACCAAACTTTAGTTGAATCTCATTAATTGTCTCTAAAAATCTTTTAAATTCTAATTTCTCTAAAATTGGGATGAGTAAGCTATTATCAAAACCTGTTAATTGACAATCTTCCCAATCAATTTCTAAAGGAACATCACAAACTATCTTGGCTAAATAGCGAGATTTTTCCGCGTCTTCTTTACCAGTAATTAGTTTTTTCTGAGTTGCACCTTTAATATCATCTATAGCTGCATAAATTTCTTCCAGGGAATTATAAGTATTTAATAGTTGTACTGCTGTCTTTTCACCAATTCCTTTTACTCCCGGAATATTATCTGATTTATCACCACATAAGGCTTTAAAATCAACAACTTGTGTCGGGAATACTCCTAATTTTTCTTTAACTTCTTCTGCTTTAAATTCAGCAATACTATTTGTAGAACGTTTTAAAGCTTCTGGAGTAAAATTTAAAACTGTAATTTCTTTATCAGCATCAATTAATTGAAATAAATCTCTATCCCCAGAAAGTATTTTAACTCGATACCCAGACGCTGCGGCTTTTTGTGCTAATGTTCCCAATACATCATCTGCTTCATAACCAGGTGCAGTAAGTATAGGCAAATTCAAGCTTTGCAGTAATTCATAGAGGTTTTCTAAATCGGGAATAAAGTCTTCTGGAGTTTCTGCACGTCCGGCTTTATAAGTATCATCAGCTTGATGACGAAAAGTCGGTGAACCCAAATCAAACGCCACAGCTACTGCTTGGGGCTGTTGTGTAGCGATTACCTCTAACAAACATTTAAAAAAACCAAAACAAACACTGGTAGGAATGCCAGCTTTTGTACGAAGTCCACCATCTCTACCTTTAGCAAAAGCAAAATAGGAACGAAAAGCTAGTGAGTGTCCATCAATTAAGATGAATGTAGGCTTGTTGATAACTGAAGAATTAAAAGTCAACTGCTTAACCGAATTGGGAAACTATAATCTATTTTAATTTTTTTTATGCGTTATGTTGAAGAAGCTAAGTCACCATTTTTTGATCCAGTGATGCTTTGTTGAAAGCTCTTCATCTCTATGTTCCAGGTATCGCTCCCCCAATCGCTTCAGAAAAACCTACCCTTCACTGCTCTTGCGCCCATGCAAGATGTGACAAACCTGTGGTTCATGAAAGTTATTGCCCACTACGGCAGTCCTGACTACTTCTTTACCGAGTATTTCCGCGTCAATGATACCTCACGGCTCAATTCTAAAATTCTGGCAGCAATTACCGAAAATGATACCGGTCGCCCTGTTTTTGCACAAATGATTGGCGAAAGTATTCCCGATTTAGTGAGAACAGCAAAGGAACTCTGCAAATATAATATCGCGGGAGTAGATTTAAACATGGGCTGTCCCGCGCCGAGAATCTATCGCAAAAATGTTGGCGGTGGATTGCTGAGAGAACCGGAAAAAGTCGAGCGGATTTTGGGAGAACTGCGTGCTGCTGTGAATGATAAACCTTTAACCGTGAAGATGCGTGTAGGCTTTGAAAATACAGATAACTTTTCCGAAATTCTCGATATAATCAATCGCCACAATATTGATTTGCTCAGTTTACATGGTCGCACGGTGAAAGATATGTATCACGGGGAAGTTAAGTATGATTTGATTGCGGAAGCGGTAAGACGGGTAGATTGTCCAGTGCTTGCCAATGGTAATATCAATTCGGCGACAACTGCCCTGGAAGTGCTTTCGCAAACCGGTGCAGCGGGTGTGATGGTGGGACGCTGGGCAATTGGCAATCCTTGGCTGTTTAATCAAATTCGCCAGGCTTTGCGAGGAGAACAGATCACACCTGTTCCTTTAGCAGATGTACGCAATTATATTGATCGTTTATGTCAAACTCCCACAGCCTCAACTATGCCAGAGCGAGCGCGGGTAGGCTACCTGAAAATGTTCCTTAACTACATTGCTTTAAGTGTTGACACTGAAGGTAATTTTCTGCGGCTAATGAGACGGGCGCAGACTGAGGTAGAACTGTTTAACCTCTGCGATCTCTTTCTCCTTGCTGATCTGACAAAAACTTTAGCCCTAGCACCCTCTTTGGGCGTGTAATTATGGCAACTATTTAGTTTGGATTTATCAGTACAGCATAGAGACAATACCTTGAGAGTGTCAACTACTCAGTTTCAACTTCAAATTCCTCACCACTGGGAAATTTAGACTTATCAATTTTTAAAGCAGCCTCTTTAATTAAATTTGCTTTTGCACGAGTTTCTAGTATTTCTTGATAATATTCTTCAGGTGTTAACCCATAATCTCTCTTGACATAGGCAATTTTATCTTTAATGCAGTCCTCAATCATTAATTTGACATCAGCGAGATAGTAATCTTCATTGAATGATTTAATATGTATCTTATGAGTTATGGAAGGAACTGCGAGTTTTTTTAGACCTCTTGCTTCTTTTAATACCCGACTCCCTAATAAATTGTCATCAACATCAGAAAAAGTAAAAATTGTTTTGCCTTTTGTATTTCTTTTTAAAGCTGGTTTAAATCCTATAAAAATATCAACTGATGGGAATACATTGGTCAAAAACGAAAAATTATCCATTGTTATTTCCTGCTGGTTTTTGGTAATTGTCTATTCTAATTTTTTTCTCCAGATTTAATATACAACATAGTGATATGAACTACCCCATCTTACTTCGTTGAAGATGGGGTTTCTACATCCCCGTCAGTAAGTTGAGATTTTTGACGTTTCTTTTGACCGAGTTGCTTCATACTTCCAGCATTCTTGCGTTTGCTGGTATTTGAAGTAGAGCTAGAATCATCTACGTCTAAGAGGCTAGTACCGCAGGGCGGAATTAAAAATTAACAATTAAAAATTAAAAAGCAGATGGTATAAGCTTTTCAGGGATTTTTAATGGTTGCTTAACTTACGCCGTATTGTACTAGTACATCACGGCGTAAATAAAGCAACCATATTCAAAGCTTTGGCACTCATGTTTTTGACTTGTAATTTTTCAGTAACTACCGTGCTATTACCGCTGATTATTCGTGTAGTTTCTTGGTGAACAAAGTTCTGTCTTTGGTTAGCAACTTTTCTCGAAAGTTTACTAACTGACTTCTGAACTTTCTTCCACCTTCTAGAAGCCTGAACTTTCTTTTTGAAATTGGGAGAACGTTTTCGACGTTTTGATTTACCCAACTCTTGATTTTTTTGTTCTGCTTTTCGGAAAAACCGAGGTGCAGCCACTAAACCATTTTCTTCACCATTTGTCCAAGCAATTGCATCATTACAACCTAAATAATGGCAATAACACCATTATCAGTTTTGCGGCTATTCTTTAATAAAATATCGTCAATTTCTAGCACGAGGGAAGAGTACCATTTACCATTACGGTAAACGATATCCAAAGCTTTAGGATGTCCCCAAAGTCTAGCCTTACCACGCATTTGGATTTGACCAATCTTTGATAATTCTAAATAGCCGTTATCACCTGTGCTATGTACTTTCCAGCCTGTAAAAGATGGGTAAGTCCAACCAGAATAATGACGAATTGACTTGAATCTAGGATACTTTGCTAGTCCCTTGAAAAACCTTCCAAAAGCAAAATCAACCCGTTTTAATGTGGCTTGTAACGCTTGGGAATTAATGACTTTATATTCTATCCAGACTTCTTTGAAATCCGGTAAACAATTCTGTTGCTCAAGGTAAGAAACAGATTTACCAAACTTTTTATATGAAGTAATCCGGTTAGATACAGCAGCATTATACAAATCTTTATGAAGTTGGCGGTGGTAGTGCAACATTTCACTGACTTGTTTATTAGGATATAGTCGGAAAGTCGCTCTCCGTAACGCCATTGATGATTACCTCCCATTCACTTTCTTAACTTATGCTATACTAACATTATAAATACCTAATATTTTGTCAAAAACTCAACTGTCCTCAAAATTCTTTTACTTGCAGTAAAAAACATTTTAAGAACGTTTCGTTTTTGACTTGCTTACATCCCCACCCTATGAATACATTGAGGGTGGGGAATTACGCAAAACTGTTAAAGGTTTTATATCCAACCGAAAATTGCTCTCGCTTATCATAAAATATTCTGTATGTCAATAGTATATTTGTCCTATATAATTCTTTGGATAATTGCTGTCTAAAAATTCGTCTCGGAACTTGCTGTTAATTTGTAAAGTTTTGTATTATTTTTCGGGATTTATTTCTGTAATAACCATAAATAAAGGCTTTTCAAAATAGCCTTATCAGTCAATTAGAAAATTGACAACAATAACCCAATTATGAAATTCTCGATAATTGTAGCAAACTCTCAAAAGTATTGCAAGCTCGTTGCTAAATAAAAATTATTCTCAATTAATTCTTAAGAAAATCTAAAGCTGAATTATCATAAGTTATGAATATTAAAACTATTATTGGGTTTATATAAGTTTTAGTTATATTGTAATTGGAAGTCCCTTAGTTAACAAATTACATTCTTGAGGGATTTCGTTAAGGAATAAATCCTGATTCTGCGGTAATGCGAATCAGTTACTTGCGTTTATACTCAAAACGGCTTGATTGTTTGATTCTAAACGTAGGGGTTTAGCTCTTGCTTTACCCCTACACATCTGGGTTCTTTGTCATTTGGCAAAAGTTTAAATCTCACCCGTGTTTAGTATATCAATGAAATGGCTTATCTCTAGGGCAAATTTGGGATGGTGTTGGGTTAAATGAGCTATTTATACCCGTATAATTTTAAACAATACTAAAAACTGGGGAGTTTATGGATACAATGCCTTTAAATCAGAGTCAAGACGAAAAAGATATTAAACTGTTGGTTTTAGATATAGATGGGACAATTGCGGGACAATCCAATACTCTCAGTCATCCTGTCAAGGAAGTGATTGCTGCTGTACAAGCCAAGGGAATTAAGGTAGCTATAGCCACAGGAAGGATGTATTGTTCAGCTTTGCGGTTTCATCAAGAAATTGGCTCTACGCTGCCTTTAGTAGCTTATCAGGGAGCTTGGATTCAAGATCCAAATACTCAGGAAATTCACCGTCATTTATCTGTATCTAGAGAAATTGCCCTGCAACTCCTAGAATACTTTGAACAGCCAGATTTGCGATCGCTCCTCTCAGTTCATTTTTACATCAACGACCAGCTTTATGTGCGAGAAATTACCAAAGAAACGGAAAGTTATCAACAACGCTGTGGTGTGAATGCTATTCCCGTTGGTGATTTACGTCAATTATTAGATCATGAACCCACTAAAATTTTAGCTTTGTGTGATGATGCGAGTCTAATTCAACAACTTTTGACTAATTTACGCCATAGATATAAACCCACAGAATTATATATGACAACATCTGTAGCCACCTTCCTAGAAGCAGCTAACACTCATGTTAATAAAGGCAATGCTGTCCGTTATCTAGCTGAAGAAATGCTAGGTTTAGAAAGTCATCATGTCATGACTATCGGTGATAATTTCAATGATGTAGAAATGCTCAGTTATGCTGGCATTAGTGTCGCTATGGGTGACGCACCAGACCAAGTGCAAGCGATCGCTGATTGGGTAGCACCTAGTGTAGAGTTAGATGGTGCAGCCATAGCAATGGAAAAATTCTTACTTAAATAAAAATCCAAAAACAAGAAAAGACACCGACGACTGGCCGTGTTTCGTCTCGGTGTCTTTCCTAATTTCGCTCCTCACACACCTGCGATTGTAGTCGGAGATATTTATTTTGTCAAGAGAATTTCTCAAAGTTTTTGTAAAATTCCGACAAGATAGAAAGATAGATCCCCGACTTCTCAAAGAAGTGGGGGATCTGAATTTTTGAATTTCACATATTAAAGTTCTACAGGTGCGACAATCCCCAATTTGTCTTCTAACACAGACCTTAAAACCAATTGAGTCGCTATCAGCAATCCTAATCTTGCTTGAGCTAATTCTGGATCATGAATTTTCACTTCCCCCCAAATCCGACAATTACACCAAAACCGCTCAAAAGCTTGACTCAAATTCTCACCTGCTTTTGACCAGTTAATGGAACTACCACTATCAGCACAAACCAAATCATCTACCACTTTGACTAATTGGTAAATCAGAAAACTCTCATCAGCGTGATTAAAGCGAAGTTTTTGATCACAATTGAGCCAAGATATAGCGTTGACAGATACAAAACTTTTAATATTTGTCCTATCAAGTTCAATTAATCCTTCCTTTTCTGCTGCACACAACAAAGAACAGCATCGTGAATGAGCGTATTGAATTTTAAAAATTGTTAATGAGTTGGTTAATTGGCGATTGGGAACAGAAATTTTGCTTTTTGCCTGTTCACTTTGTTCTAGTGAGCATTCCTCATTTCCGCTGACAGTGAGACAGTGTAACCAAGCCGCTAAGGTAGAGTCAACGAGTTCTATATGAATCCAACCGGGGGGAACTACTTTAACGTTAAATGAACTATCACTATTTCGGGATAAATGCTCAACAATCGCCTGAGCAATTTCCATCGCTGGTGAATTCTGAGATTTTGATATGCTCATAGCCATACCAGAGATATATAAAATTTTCTGATTATATCCTCCCTGATAGAGAGGAACTTTTTTCCCTTTTATGCCTGTAATTTCCCCATTACTGGTAAAAATACTGAAGAAAGACGCTAAATATCTAGCTATTAAATGCTTAGTTGCTTTATTCCGATCTAAAAGTAGTCTATAACACACGTATTTCTTTGTAAAAAATTTATGGTGTGCATCATTTTATCCTGTTCCATCTATCTTCAGACAGAAGTTTAGTCTATGTAAGGAAAAATGAGAGTAGGATAAAATTTGATGAATAATGTATAAAAAATGGGTAATCTTTACTACCCTTGTTGTACAGTAGGAAGTATAAGAAAAAATAGAGAGCAATTTAGCTTTCTATCCCATTGGAGGGCTGACGCTGTTAGGCGTTATGCCTAGCCCGTTAACACAAAGACACTCCTTGCACTTTTCTTATCACGTCTTTGTTCTCAGCCAAACGCTCTTTGTTACCTATGCAATCTCAATCCTCCTTTTCCGAAGCTTCACGTCCTTTCTTAACTTGGCAGCGAATCCTTGACTGGGCCCAAGAACACTACCGCTGCCGCACCTTCAGTAAAGATGAGCGAATTCCAGCTAGACCTGGTTTGCTCTATTTAGTCCAAAGAGGTGCTATTCGCATGGTAGGAACTGCCCAAGTCAGTGCTACTGCTAGTCAGTTAACATCTAGACGGATTAACAGAACTCCAGAAGAAGCTTTCTTGGGTTTTGTGGGAGCAGGTCAACCTTTTGAAATTGTTGCTCAATCTCCATTTACACTCCAGTCCTACGCCCACGTTGACCAAACAGCAGTGCTGTGGATGTACTGGCATGACCTAGACAACTGGCCTCACTTCCGCCGTGAAGTTATGGATGCTTTTAGATATCAGCACCAGCGCAAGTTGCTATGGTTGAGTGCTTTAGGACAACGTCGGACAATTGACAGACTCTTAGGATTTCTCACCCTACTGATTGAGGAATATGGAGAGCCTTCAATGAGCGAAACTGATCCTGATGTCATTCGTGGTTATTCCTTGCCCTTCCCCCTCACCCATGCCCAAATAGGCAGCGCCATTGGTTCAACCCGTGTGACTGTCACTCGTTTAATGGGTAAATTACGTCAACGGGGCTTAATCCTGACCCAAGGAGATAATCTGATTTGCCTACCCGCTGAATCTATCAATAGAGTTAGCTAGGATCTAGTTCAAATCTTTAATGAGCAGCAAATTGATAGATGTTGACTGAGAGCTTGCCACTCTCGGACACACCAATGGCAGGTATCAGCGGATTCTAACTAGTCCAAATTGGGTAGTTAGTTCTGTGAGCCTGCTCCTCATAATATCTCGCGGTAAGTCGGAAACTCAGGGGCTTTAGCCCTGAGAGTGTCAATTTTACGAATCTGTTTGACCACCACAAACAGATTTTGGGTAATCGGGTATGAAATTAAGATGTCCTGGACAAAAAGTTCTCTAGTGCCGCATTTATCATGAAGGCACTCATAACGCTAGATCAGCAAATTGGGGCCACCCACCTGGTTCCAATTATTGATCTTGGCTTTTGGTATCATGAAAACTCAGGCACTTTTCCAGGTTATAGATAATTCTTTTCTTTCTTTCTTTTTTCTGACTCCTGACTCCTTTTATTTGATTCTGACAAATCCAGCTTTTTCAATCAGTTCTTGACCTTGAGATGTAACTAACCAATTTGCATACACTTCCCCGGCTTGTTGGTCTGATTGACCATTTTGTTTTATGATCACAAATAAATTGCGGGTGATTGGGTAGTTGCCACTGCGAAAGTCTTGAGAATTCAAGTGGTTAGGCTTGTTGGCACATTGAGATTGAGTTATTTCTGGTTGTTGGTAAGGTGCTATTAATTGCTCACTTGTCCGTCCTATTGGTAGGGATTTGATTGTACATTGAGGGACAATCTCTGGAGCAGAACCATAATAGATAGCACCAGGAGCAATAGCTACTTTGCGGATAGCTTCTGTGGTTGTACCAATGTAATTAATATTGTTGCCAAATTTATCTTTATTGAGAACGTTTTCGACAAAAAAATCTACTGTGCCACCGGCTTCTTTGCTCCGAGATAGGGGAATAATGGGTAAATTTGTACCACTTACTTGTTGCCAGTTAGTAATTTTGCCAGTGTAAATATCTTTAAGTTGAGAAACTGTTAATCCTGGAATATTTAGGTTATGATTAACAGCGATCGCAATTCCATCAATGGCTACAGTAATTTCTTTTAAGCTAAATCCTTTGGTTTTGGCAGTTTCGTTTTCTTCTGGTTTAACGGGACGAGAAGATTGAGAAAAAGCTAGTTGATTTGCTATCAACATTTTAATCCCAGTTCCTGAACCTGGTTTTTCGTTAATGGGTTGGGTATAACGTAAATCAAACTGAGGACAACTATTTTTGAGGACTGAGTCTACATCCCGATCAATTGCCAAAAAAGCAGCACCAAATCCCCCCTAGACAAAAGTTTAATTGGCAAATAGTGGTCACGTAAAATCAGCGGCATACCGCAGCTAGTACAAAATTTTTGCGGTACTGTTTTTAGTGTTTTAATATCATCTAAATCAGGAAAGTGATTTTTAGGATGTTGACAGTGGGGACGAGTGCAGCAGACTTCCATATTGTTTGTTATTCAAATGAGTCATTGGTCATTAGAAATTTGTCGTTAACTAATGACTTTTGACTGGTAACCAGGTTTTTAATTGGCATCAGAACCGTTAGATGTTGCTATATCCAATGTACTATTTATCACTTGATTGATTTGTGATAATTTTAACACCTCCTGTGTCCAGGCTGGGTTAGCAAACTGAGGTAAAATTTCCTGACTAAAAGCTTCTGCGGCTTTGGATCTATAGCGATTGGGGTTACATATTAGCCAGAGTGTCCGCTTCACCACTACTCCTTCGATGGGGGCACGATGGAGAACACCCATTTGTAACTCCTTAGCGATCGCTGAAGTAGAAACAAAGGCAGCACCTAAGCCAGATTGGACAGCGTTTTTAATAGCTTCTATGGAATTTAGTTCCATTTCAAACTTAAACCGCCTAGTGTCAATATCACAACGGGCTAAAACCTGATCAATGACTTTGCGGATAGTTGATTGGGAGTCAAGAGCAATGAATTGTAGTTTATATAGGTCTTCTTTTTGAATTGTTTCTAATTTAGCAAAGGGATGGGATGTGGGTAAAATGAGTGCCAATTCATCTTCAGCATAGGGAACAGTTTCTAAAGATTCCGCTAATTCAGTGGGAATTTCCCCACCAATAATTGCTAAATCAACCTGGCCATTAGATACACTCCAAGCCGTGCGACGGGTAGAATGGACGTGCAATTGTACGGCTACATCTGGATATTTTTGGCGAAATAAGCCGATCATTTTTGGTAACAGATAAGTGCCAGTGGTTTGGGAAGCACCAACAATCAATGTACCTCCTTGGAGATTTTGCAAATCTTCAATTGCGCGGCAGGTTTCCTGACACAAGCTGAGGATTTTGTCCCCATAGCTCAGAAGTAGATGTCCCGCTTCAGTCAATTGAGCGCGACGGCCTCCTCTGTCAAATAGGGGAACATCCAGTTGTCGTTCCAGGTTTTGAACTTGCAAACTCACAGCAGGTTGGGAGACGTAAAGGCTATCAGCAGCCCGCTTAAAACTCCCTTCTTGGGCGATCGCTTTGAGAATTCGTAACTGATCTAAAGTAAAAGGAAGGTCAGACATAAGGCAAAACCTGTCAAACTGGGATTCATGAGCAACTTTAAAAATAAATCAAAATGAATAGTTTGGTGACTAAGCATGATTTATGGCATTGTTAAGATTTGAACAACTAACTAAAATACTTACCACAACATCTTGACAAAAATCTTCCTGTGTATAATCAAGCATTCAGCCGTCAGCCTTCAGCTATCAGATTTTAAGACGGAAATACAGGTAATTAAAACTAATTGCCTGGGTGTAACTTCAAGAAAATGAATAATTCGTCTTCTTTACTCCTGTTCTTGGCTGACTACTGATAGCTGATAGCTTACACCAGTCAAGATGTTTACCAATAGTAGCTTCTTTGAATTTGAATTTTGAATTGAGTTGTATATATGATGCCCAATCCTTGGTTTACCTCCAGTCATTTTGTCATACTAGGGTTACAATTAGTTTTTGCGATCGCCCATAGCGGGGGGGCTGCTGTGCGTCCTTGGGCAGAAAAATACCTTGGACCGAGGCTTTATCGCATTATCTTTGCATTAATTAGCCTGCCTTTGGCTGTGATCTTAATTGTTTACTTTTTTAATCACCGTTACGATGGCTGGCAACTTTGGCAGGTACAAGGTATACCAGGAGTGGGGGCATTAGTTTGGGTACTATCAGCTATATCCTTTTTATTTTTATATCCTGCTACCTTCAATCTACTAGAAATTGCGGCTATTCAAAAGCCCCAAGTTCATCTTTATGAAACAGGGATTATCCGTATTACCCGTCATCCCCAAATGGTAGGACAGGTTATTTGGTGTGTAGCCCATACCCTGTGGTTAGGAACTAGTTTCACTCTTGTTACCTCAATCGGTTTAGTAATACATCACCTATTTGGAGTATGGCATGGCGATCGCCGTTTAAGTCAACGCTATGGAGAAGCTTTTGAGATGGTCAAACAACGGACTTCGATTATCCCCTTTCAAGCGATTATTGATGGCCGTCAATCTTGGAACTGGGAAGAATTTCTCCGCCCTGCTTATTTAGGAGTTGCCATTTTTACTGGTCTATTATGGTGGTCGCACCCCTTGTTATTAGTGGCAACAAGTAGGATAATGTGGTAGTTTAGTCTGATCCCCAAGATCAACAAAACATATAAATCTAATAAAACTTTGTGCTGATCACTTGCTACCAAAACAATGTATGATAGACTCAAACATATATCATTAAACTGTTGAGAACTGGGATTGGGGAAAGAATTTATCCGCCAGGCTGAAGTGGGTTTTATGGACGTAGACAAAAAGTCACTATCTACCTTAGTCGAAACGGTAAATAAATATCAATGTATAGACTGCACCCAGCCGCGCTCTCAGCATTGTAAAATTTTTCAGAAGCAATAGCAATCAGGATTGGAAATGGAGAACAGCCAGCGCGACAATCACGGTGGCTTTTTTGTCAGCAGAAAAACATGAAAATCCTCAATTTAAAATTTAAACCCCAAAATGGGATAACTTACCAATTTGCTGCTGCTGACAGCTAATTTTGAGATAAAAACCTTATAATCACGAGAGGCATCATGGTGTTGTCGGTTAATGAACGGACATTTACTCAAGAAGTTTTAGAATCTTCAGTTCCTGTTTTGGTTAATTTTGAAGCACCCTGGTGTGGACTATGTCGCATCATTCACCCGCTATTATTACAATTTCAGGCTGAATGTGGTGATGAACTTAAATTGGTGGGAGTCAACGCTGACCAAAATTTTAAGTTGTCTAATACCTATAGACTGAAATCACTACCGACTTTACTATTAATTGAAAAAGGTATAGTCAAACAACGTTTAGAAGGTTTTCCCGGTAAAGACGATTTACGTCAAGCCTTAGAAGCAATTAAATTCACCTATACAAGTCACGAGAAAATAGATATAGCAGGAGTCAGGGGGCAGGGAGCAGGGGGAAAGAATTATTCCAATCACAACTGAC
>NZ_VIKZ01000047.1:25057-34437 GCF_009711985.1 Dolichospermum sp. UHCC 0260
ACCAAATATAAAACCATGCTTAACACTCCACCTAAAGGGTATCAGGTGGGGTATTTTATCCTCAAGGGTGTGTGTCACAATTATTAGCAGTTCTGATTATTCAGTTAACTCAAGTTTGAAGTGGGAAAATTCAAGCTAACTTGAAAGTATTGGGCTATCAGAAGTAGCTTATTTCTTTTCAATCAGCAATCCCCAATTGAATTTTCATTTTTTGGGCATCTTCTCAATTCAATATATTTGTACAGAATTCTAAAAGTAGGCGTTAGTGATGGAAGTAATCTATCAGTATGCCTGGCTGATTCCAGTATTACCTCTCTTGGGAGCAATGCTGGTCGGTCTAGGGCTAATCTCGATAAATCAGGTGACAAACCGCCTGCGACAGTTGAATGCTGTAGTTATTATCTCCCTCATGGGGGCTTCTATGGCACTGTCGTTGGCTTTGCTGTGGAGTCAATTTCAAGGCCATGCGTCTTATCTTTGGACTGTGGAATGGGTAGCAGCCGGGAATTTTCACCTGACGATGGGCTACACTATTGACCACCTGACATCTCTAATGCTGGTGATTGTCACCACAGTAGCCGTTTTGGTGATGATTTACACCGATGGCTACATGGCGCATGATCCGGGTTATGTGCGGTTTTATGCCTATCTCAGCTTGTTTGGCTCTTCCATGTTAGGTTTGGTGGTCAGTCCCAACCTAGTACAAGTTTACATTTTCTGGGAATTGGTGGGGATGTGTTCCTACCTCCTAGTGGGCTTTTGGTATGACCGCAAAGCCGCAGCAGATGCTTGTCAAAAGGCATTTGTCACAAATCGGGTCGGTGACTTCGGTTTATTATTGGGCATTTTGGGGCTGTTCTGGGCGACAGGCAGCTTTGATTTCATGGTTATGGGCGATCGCCTATCCAACCTAGTAGAAACCGGCTCTATTAGCAATTTCCTCGCCATTGTCCTAGCGATTCTCGTCTTCCTTGGCCCTGTGGCTAAATCTGCCCAATTCCCCCTCCATGTCTGGCTACCAGATGCCATGGAAGGTCCTACACCTATTTCTGCCCTAATTCATGCGGCAACAATGGTAGCGGCGGGTGTATTCCTAATTGCCCGGATGTACCCAGTATTTGAAAATGTCCCAGCCGCAATGAACGTAATTGCTTATACTGGGGCATTTACAGCGTTTTTAGGGGCAACTATCGCCATTACCCAAAACGACATCAAGAAGGGTTTGGCTTATTCCACCATTTCCCAACTTGGTTACATGATCATGGCTATGGGTGTGGGTGCTTACAGTGCCGGCTTATTCCACCTCATGACCCACGCTTATTTTAAAGCGATGCTATTCTTGGGTTCTGGTTCGGTAATTCATGGCATGGAAGCAGTTGTGGGTCATGACCCTGTATTAGCGCAGGATATGCGTTTAATGGGCGGACTGCGGAAATATATGCCCGTGACCAGTTTCACCTTTTTGATTGGTTGCTTGGCCATTGCGGGGATTCCTCCCTTTGCTGGTTTCTGGTCAAAAGATGAAATTCTCGGTGCTGCTTTTGCTGCTAACCCCTTCCTGTGGTTTATTGGTTGGGTGACAGCGGGGATTACAGCTTTTTATATGTTTAGAATGTATTTCTCAACATTTGAAGGTAAATTCCGGGGTAATGACGAGAAAATCAAGGTAAAACTCAAAAATGCGGCTGCTGCTTTGGCTGAAAAGTCAGGGACATTAGAACTAGTGCCTAATTTTGGTCCTGGGGCGATGAAAAAGGGTGAATTGGCCAGTCACTCCCATGACTCCCACAGCCATGAGCCTCATGAGTCTCCTTGGACGATGAGTTTACCGTTGGTGGTGTTGGCTATTCCTTCAATGTTGATTGGTTTGGTGGGTACTCCCTACGCCAATTATTTTGAGCAGTTTATCTTTCCTCCTAGCGAAACTTTAGCGGAAGTTATGGAAAAGGCTGCGGAATTTGACCCCCATGAGTTTTATGTGATGGCGGGTAGTTCTGTGGCGGTTTCTGTGATTGGGATTACTTTGGCGGTGCTGATGTATTTGGCTCGCAAAATTGATCCTAGTGCGATCGCTAAAAACATTCAACCGCTATACGATCTATCTTTGAACAAATGGTACTTTGATGATATTTATCATCGTGTGTTTGTTCTCGGTTTGCGTCGTGTGGCTAGACAAGTTATGGAAGTTGATTTCCGTGTTGTTGACGGCGCTGTTAATCTCACGGGTTTCTTTACTCTTGTCAGTGGTGAAGGTTTGAAATACTTGGAAAGCGGTCGGGTTCAATTCTATGCCTTGATCGTTTTTGGGGCTGTTTTGGGCTTGGTGATTGTTTTTGGTGTTACCTGATTTTAATGGGGGCGGTTTGTCCGCCCCTGGATTATGAAGGTTTCGCGCAAAGTCGCTAAGGAGCAAAGGCGCAGAGTTAATGAACCACGAAGGAAGAAAATAAGTAATTGTGCATATAGGTTAATTTGAGATAAGATTGTTAAGAAAGGTATAAAAACATCTATTTTCATCTACCATGTGGACACCCCATCAATCTATTAATGACGGTAAATATATCATTCAAAATGTTTTGGGTGAAGGTGGTTTTGGGATTACATATAGTGCGATAGAACAAAGTACGGGTGAGTTAGTCGCTATCAAAACTTTGAATGGGAAGCGACAAAGGGCTAAGGATTTTCCTAAGCAACAGGAAAGATTTGTTAATGAGGCTTTTAATCTCCGCGCTTTTTCTCATCCCCATATTGTCAAAGTCTATAAGATGATTCAGGAAGATGGACTTTGGGGAATGGTGATGGAATTTATTGATGGTGTAGATTTGAATGATTATGTGGATGAAAATGGTCAATTATCGGAAGATGATGCACTATTATATATTGACCAAATCGGACAAGCTTTGGAATATATTCACCAACAAGATGGGATGATTCATCGGGATATCAAACCCCATAATATGGTCTTACGTCGCGGCAAAAAGGAAGCGGTTTTAGTTGATTTTGGTTTAGCTTGTAATATTGATAAATTCACAACTAGGGATGGACGCACCCCTGGTTATGCACCACCAGAACAGTATACTCCTGGTGAACAGTTAGGTTTTTATACGGATGTTTATGCTTTAGCGACAACACTTTATTATTTATTGACTGCGGATGGACTGAAAGATAAGGATGAATATATACATGAGTCCATTATTCGCAAGTATGGTGCTTTACCTTTAGAACCACCACAGTATTATAATTCTCGCATTAGCAAAAGGGTGAATGATGCGATTATTAAGGGTATGGAGTTGGAAGTAGAAAACCGTCCTCAAACTGTGGGAGAGTTTCGGGAATTATTGGGTTTGCTTATTCCACCCATTCTAGAGGTGTTGGATGAAATGTCTCTAGATCAAGCAGTAGAATTAAAATCAGCCGTAGGCATAGACTATACTCAACTGCGTAACTTATTAGCAGCAAGGAAATGGAAAGAAGCTGATGAAGAAACAGCACGGATAATGTTATCCGTTGCGAAAAGAGAAGAGGAAGATTGGTTAGATGCTGAAGACATTCATAATTTCCCTTGTGAAGACCTCCACACCATTGACCAATTGTGGGTGAAATACAGCAATGGACGCTTTGGTTTTTCTGTCCAGCAGCGCATTTATCAAAGTATGGGGGGTACTAGGAAGTTCAACCCAAGTGTTTTGGACGCGTTTGGCGACACAGTAGGATGGAGAAAAGAAGGAAACTGGTTGTATTACAAAAATATTACTTTTGATGAAACAGCACCAGAAGCCTTCCTCCCAACATTGGGAAAAGGTAGGGAGTATAGAGGTATACTAGGAGTCCAAGAGGCTGTAGTTAGAATATTAGCTATGGTAATTGCTGGCTTCTACTCTCGCGTCGAGACTTGTTATCTTCCCGATTCAAAGTCTGATATTCAAAATCCCAAATTAGCTTCTGTAGTTTCTTTAGAATCGCTTGAAATATCAGCAGTAGGAATGGACTACAGGAAACTGCGTAACTTACTTGCTGCCAGGAAGTGGGAAGAAGCTGATGAAGAAACAGCACGGGTAATGTTGTCCGTTGCAAAACAGCAAGAATCGTTGCGTGTTAAAGAAGATATTGACAATTTCCCCTGTGAAGACCTTCGCACTATTGACTACTTGTGGGTTAAGTACAGTAATGGTCGCTTTGGCTTTTCTGTCCAAAAACGGATTTATGAGAATTTGGGTGGAACGAGGAAGTACGACGAAAAAATTAAGGACGCGTTTGGCGACACAGTAGGGTGGAGAAAAGGAGGAAGTTGGTTAGATAGTAGTAGTGAAACTATTTTTGATATAAAAGCACCGGAAGGCCACCTACCAGTGTTGGGAATGGTAGCTGGGGGTGGCAGTGGCGGTGTAGGTGAGGGGAGAAAATTAGATTGGTGGGGGTGTCTACTTTCTCGTTTCGACACTTGTGGTACTCCTAATACAAAATCTCAATCTGAAATTAAACATCTCAAGCTATCACAATTAGATGATGTTGAACTCATATCAGATATGGGCATGAACTACAGCAAACTGCGTGACTTCCTTGCAACTGGGAAATGGAAACAAGCTGATGAAGAAACAAAAAAGGTAATGTTAGCGGTTGCGAAACGCACAAAGGAAGGTTGGTTAGATGTTGAAAGTATTGATAAATTTCCCTGTCAAGACCTCCAAACTATAGACCAATTATGGTTAGAATACAGCAATGGGCGTTTCGGCTTCTCTGTCCAAAACCGCATTTATGAAAATTTGGGGTCGAGATTGAATTTACAAGACTGGGATAAGTTCGGACAAACCGTAGGCTGGAAGAAAAACAAAGAAAAGGAAAGTAGCTGGTTGTTATACAAAGATATTACTTTTGATATAAAAGCACCAGAAGGTCACCTCCCCGTAGGTCATTTAAGTGAAATTAAAGTGCTGATGATGGGTAAATGGGAGGTAATATATGAGGCGGGCGGGTCTTCGTTTGGTATGGGTTTATGGGCTTGGTTCTTCTCTCGCGTCGAGACTTGTAACCTTTAACATATAACCTTCATAATCAGGATATAGTATTTTTAGGATGAAGAAAAACCACTAATCTTAAAAATTCCCAATCTGAAAAAATAAAATTACCACTCAAATCCTCTTAATCCTCTAATCCTGATCATGCTGATTTTAACTATGAAAAAAAACTCTCATAATCGTCATGACTACCAATCCAGAACCATGTAACTGTATCACTATCCAAAACGCCAATTGCTCGATAATTGAGATTTATCCTCACAGACCAAATATTTTCCTGGTTATTTATACATTTGAAATGCAAAGACGGATAAAAAGGATTTTCTCTCCATAAGCGGTAAGCTTTCCTCGCACTCTGTCTAACTTGCTTGTCAAGAGACTGATATTCATCCCAAAAAGAAGGAAGGGTTGCTGACTTCATAGGTGTTTATAACCTCTAACTGTATATACACCAAATGTATATTTTTCTGAAGCCAGATCAAAATCCTGAATTTATAATTTGTCATAGTCCATTGGTTTTGCAAGTCCTTCGGCAATTTCTCTTCTAGCACGTTGAGCAGATGCAATCAATTTTTCTTGAGTTTTCTTAAATGAATTATCCCATTTAAGTTCATCTTGCAAATCTGCCAAATATTCTCTCAGATGTTCTGCAATTGTGTCTTGTAAATCTTGAGGTAAAGATTCCATCATTTTAACTACAGTGGTAATTGCTGGAGATGACATAATCTAATTTCCTTTTGAACTTCACCAGTTTATTATACTAATAATAACTCAATCTTAAGTTCTTAGTGTGCATTAGGAGCGCGACGTAACTCACATTAATTCATGAGATTAAATTTAACAATTTTGGTGCGTTACGCAACGCTTACACACCCTCCTGTCAGAATCAGGATTACCAGGATTTAAGGATGTACAGGATGAAGAAAAAACTATCTTGAAAATCTGAAATATTCCCAAATAAATATTCATAAAAAATCCTGTAAATCCTCTAATCTTGGACATCCTGATATGGCTTGCGCCACGCTACGCTATCAGACAATTAAGCATTTTTATAATTAAAAAAACTCATCTTTAGAATTTTATTTACTTAAATTTGGAGGAAAAGCAACATCTTCATAAACATCAGCGAGAGGACAAGAAAAATTCACACTGGTTAATTCTAATTGTTGATTTCCTCTATAGCTATAAAGAACCCATCTTTCTTCGGAATTGCGCCGAAAACAATCAATTCGTTGCCGATTTTGACTAACTAAAACATATTCTTGTAAAGTGTCTAATTCTTGATAATCACTAAATTTATCACCTCTATCTAAGGCTTCTGTAGAAGGTGATAAAACTTCAATAATTAAACTCGGATATCGTTTAAAATATTCAAACTGTGTATCTCTTGAATCGCAAGTTACCATAATATCAGGATAATAGAAAATATCTAGAGATTCAATTCTTGCTTTCATGTCAGCGACGTAAAGCCGACATCCTGTACCACGAATATGATTTCTTAAAAGGGCAACTAAGTTAGCAGTAATTGTTACATGGGCATCACTAGCACCAGCCATTGCGTAAATTTGCCCTTGGATATATTCATGTTTAATAGGGCTAGATTTTTCAGCTTGTAAGTATTCTTCTATGGAAATATAGGGTTGAAATTGGCTAAGAGTCATATATTTTTACGGTTACTACAGCAGATTTCGCTCTCATGAGGTACAAACTTGAATTATGAAACTCTTGTAGTGCGGGCATCTTGCCCGCTGGATATGTACCTCATAACACCGGAAAGTGCTGTATGAGATAATTGTAATTTTTCTAGTATAGCAATTATTAATATTTTTTATTTCTTGCAAAGGCAAAGGGGCAAACTAAAAATCAAACCCGAAACAAAGGTATTTTTGTCATTTACCTATTGACAAATGATAGATTTCCAGGATTTAAGGATGTACAGGATGTAGAAAAAAACTCATTTTTAAAACCCGAAATATTCCCAGATAAATATTCATAAAAAATCCTGATGTCTATTTATGCTAAGTGTACAGACTGAAACACCTACCTCATTGTCAGTTTATTTATAATTACACTTTCTCTTTTGCTGGTGGCACAATACCCAACTTATTTAAACCTGAATCAATATCTCTCAATAACTTAAAATCATCCTCCGGCAAAGAATAGCTATTGCTACTAACTAAACCCTCAACAGGCTGTTTTTCTAAAAACGCAAATGCTTGACGAAATTGTTGCGGTTCGACTTTAATCGGGGCATTAAAATGACAGGGAATAATCCATTGAAAATCCCAACTGGCAACTTTATTAGCCCAATTTATTGTTTCTGTGGGTGCGCGATTTAAAATCAAACTTTGTAAAATTGGGGCAACAAATATCCGCCCATTTCCTTGTAAAATATCAAATGAATCTTGCCAATTTTCCCGCCATTGGAAGGGGAAAAACCCGAAATAGGCTTTTCTCGAACGTTCTGGAGCTTTTTCGGCATCACGCCATACTTCACCCCATGTAGGTACTTCTAACACACTGGGACTGAAATACAAGGCAAATAATGTGATTCGCTGCCACCCTTTACGGCGGTTTGCTGAGGTATCTGCAACGATGTCAAAGGCTTTATCCTTCGCGTGGTAGAGTAAGGGATAGGGGTCAAGTTGGACAATTGCAGGTGGCTCTGCTGGTACTGAAACTATGGTATCTGTAACTAAGAGAATGTGCGATCGCTTGTGGAAAAAAACCACCTCTGCAAACTTACCCAAACCCAAATCAATCGGTCCGATGGTTGCATAATCAAAATCTTCAGCAAAAGGGGCTTCCTGGCTATTTTCAGGCAGTATATGAGTCCGTTTACCGGGTAAACCCAACCAACTCAAAGGCAGATTGATCGGAAAACTCCATTGTCCGGGAGCGACAAATACCTGTGCAGTGGGAAAGCGTCGCGCAAATGGACCAACGAATACTTTATGTTCTATTCCCGATATCGTAGGCAAAATAATATACTTAACATCACCGTGTTCTGCCACCAACTCATTCAGCAACCGGACACATTCTCCAGTAGGTGCGACAGGTGCATAAACCAGCAGACCGCCTTTTTCCAGCTTAACTACAGTCATGCGAATTGGCACAACTACATAGAAAATTCCCTGCAATTGATCAAAAGTCCAGATAGTATCTTTGACAACTTCTTTACGGATAGTATGCCGTTGACCATAAGGATAAATTGGCACAACAGGCCAAAACCGCCATGAAAAATCCTGGGGATAAATTTGTTCTATGTCTTCACTTTCCACCACTTTGCGAACCTCCCCCAATACCTGCTGCTGAGATTTTTGTTTGCTTTTCCAAATTAGGAGTTTAGCAAATTATGGCAGTGATAAACATAAGATTTCTGACTTCTTAGAGAAGTTGGTTTTCTCAGCATGAGAGATTTTTATATTTATTTCATATTCCAGCTTGAGTTAATACCTCACTTAAATCAACAACTAAATCTAAATTTTCCGCCCATTCGGCTAAATAAGCATAATCCAAATTATCTGCTTGTAACTTAATTATCCCCAAAACATCACGCCATTGTTTTTCTGATTTACTGCTTATGTGCGTGTGATTGATGCTTGAAAAGTTAAATTATTAAATTTTATTTAGAGGATATTTCAAAAGACACAAAAACTGTTACACTCAAATATATTAATTAGCAGTTAGATTTAAATTGCATAAAGTCACATGAAATTACGAGCAATATCAGACCTCAAAAATAAAATTATTCTTGGGGATAATTTATCTGTACTCAAACAAATAGAAAATGATACTTTTGATTTAATCATTACTTCACCACCATATTTTCAGCAACGTAATTATGGAAATGGTGATTTAGGTATTGGTAATGAAACAACTGAATCAGAATATTTAAAAAATATCCTCACAGTTTTTGGGGAATGTGTGCGCGTTTTAAAAAAAACTGGAGTAATAGTTTTTAATTTAGGAGATAAATATATCAACGGAAGTTTATCTCTAATTCCTTATAAATTTGCAATTCAAGCCACCCAAAATCAAAATATTTTTCTTATTAATCAAATTACATGGTCAAAACTCAATCCTACACCACGTCAAGATAAAAGAAAATTAATACAAGCTACAGAACCTTTTTTCATATTTGCTAAATCAAAAGATTATTATTTTAATTTGGATAATTATTTACAACACTTGGATAGTTTTAACAAAAGCGTTAAAAGTAAACCCTCTGATAAATTAGGTAAAAAATATGTGGAATTAATCAAAAATTCTGATTTAAGTGAAGAACAAAAAAATAATGCTATTAAAGCATTAAATCAAGCTATTTTAGCAGTACACAATGGAGAAGTTGAAGGATTTAGAATG
>NZ_VIKZ01000048.1:0-34308 GCF_009711985.1 Dolichospermum sp. UHCC 0260
GTTTAGTAAAGGTCTTCTTCTCTGTGGGTTTCGATGGTGACATCAGAAGTAGGATAAGCAACACAAGTCAATACATATTGAGCTTCGATTTGATCATCATCTAAGAAGGATTGATCAGATTGGTCAACAGTACCAGAAATGATTTTACCTGCACAAGTTGAGCAAGCACCAGCCCGACAAGAGAAGGGTAAGTCAAATTCAGCTTCTTCTGCTGCATCCAAAATATAAGTGTCGTCATCGCAGTCTATAGTCTTAGTACCGTCTGGAGTGATGAGAGTAACTTTGTAAGTAGCCATTTAATTATCCTCTGTTGTGAAATCGGCAGTATAAGTGATTTTTAAGCAGACTTTACAGCTATTCTGATGGGATTAGCCGCTGGTTTAAATTTGCTTCAATTCTGATACTAAGGGAAAAGCTAAAAGTTATAACAGAAAATTGACCCCGATTAGTAATGAAATTTAGTTACTTATTACCCATAAGTTTTTGTTATATGAAATACCCACTGAGATAGATGTCAAAGAGCGTCTTGGTGACATCTTTGTTATATCGGCTTTATGAAACTTCTGGTTCGTCAGGAATTGCATCAGGTAGTTCATGTTCTACAAAGCGGAGACGCGGATATAAGTAGGCAATTAAGGTTGCGACTAGAGAAAACAGACCCATGATGATAAACATTAAACCCATACCGCGACCATGACCAACCCCAATAATCTGGCCAATGCTATGGGCTAAAGCTCCATCTTTTGCCATGATTGGTTCAAAAAATTGATCAGCTAATGCTCCACAGGTTAGGTAGGCAAGTGGTAAAAACCCCTGTACAGCAGCACTGCGAAAAGCAAAGACCCTTCCCTGTACTTCTGGTGCTACTTTTTTCTGATAGATGACTTGAATTGACCCATTAATGATGGGAATTGTCAGAAATATCAAGAAATTGGCGATCGTAAATATAACTGTTGAAGCAGTCAATCCAGCTAATACATAGGAGATGCCCAAAAATGCCATAGACACAAATATGGTATTGATCTGGCGTTCTAGTCCGCCCCAAATGCTGATCACGGCACTGCCTAGTAATAGTCCAAAACTAGAAATAGAATAGATAGCTCCTAGTGATTGTGCGGAAGCAAAGGAAAGCACTAAGGGTGTAGTGAGAGCTTCTGCGCTACCAACGAGAAAGTTGATAATGGCAATGAACATGACTAATCCAAGTAGTCCAGGACGTGCTACTAAATATTTCCAGCCAAAGGTGATTTCTTGCCAAAATGAATTGGTTTCGGCATCGGGATTTTCTGTGGACGAAATTTCAGGAAATTTAACGACCAGCAAACAGATCAATGCCACCGATGTTCGCTCTATCAAGGGTAGGTTTTGTAAGTCTATAATCTCTAATGGGATAGTTAGAAATGGAGTAATTACTTGTACAGGTTGACCTTCTACTATCGTAAAAGCCGTGCGTAATATTTCATGACGACGAATTATTTCATTGAAACTGGACTCCAAAGCAGTTGCAGAAAGAGAGCCAGTAAAACGTAAAATAAAAAAGCTGTTGTAGGCGCAACTTTCAGGAGCTAATTGTTGTAAATACCATATAGACTCTTGTGCAAAAGACAGGGGAATAGAAGTGTCTCGTGCGTGAGGGACAAGCGGTGGTAAGGTATCAACTGTTATGGCATCCAGTTAATGTGTAATGATTAATTAAGTAGGTCGGCGTTAAAAATTATCGTTGTGGAAAGGCAAGAGGCAAGAGGCACTCATGCAAGAGTGAAGAGGTTTTTGGAGATTTTACTTTTCTTTACACACTTTGGTTTTATTTATGTTGACCTACTTAATGCTATAATAGTTGCTGTGATAAGTAGGTGAACGGAAAAAAACCGAAATATGTAACGAAAAGTAAAATCGCCCAAACCCTCTTCACTCTTGCCTCTTGCCTTGCCATAACGACGATTTTCAATGCTAACCTACTTAGACTCAACATTTCTACTTAGCTCAATACTGTAGCCAAAAGAAGAGGATGAAGAGAGAGGTCTGATGTGGTGGAGTTATGTGTATTATATGGGTTCTATAAGAAAAGTTTCTGATTGATTAATTTTTTATGACACAACATACTGATTTTTTTAACCAATTTAGAAGCCTGTCTTCAGAATCTCAGTTTAGCTTCTGGACAAATTTTATTCAGACTGAAATCTCTTCTATTCTAGGTTTTGCTCCATCTCATCCTCTAGATATCACTCGGGGCTTTTTTGAGATGGAAATGACATCTCTAATGGTAATAGAACTACAAGATAGACTGCAAAAGGCTTTGGAAAACTTGATAGTTCTCCCTTCTTCGTTAGTATTTGACTACCCCTCGATTAAATATCTTGCTGAATATTTAGTTACTAATATCTCGACATCAGAAACAATTAAACGTTCTGTAGAGCAATGTATACCTTTATTACAAAAATCAGACATTAAAAAATCATCAAAATTAGAAGAGCCGGAGGCAATCGCGATCATCGGTATAGGTTGCCGTTTTCCAGGTGAAGCCAATAGTCCAGAGGCTTTTTGGTCACTGATTCAAAATGGAATAGATGCTATTAGCGAGATTCCTGGCGATCGCTGGGATATTGCTAACTATTACGATAACAATCCAGATATACCAGGTAAAATGTATACTAATCGAGGCGGTTATCTGAATGCGATCGCTCAGTTTGATCCAGAATTTTTCGGAATTGCTCCACGAGAAGCCATTAGTCTTGATCCTCAACAACGTATCTTACTAGAAGTTGGTTGGGAAGCACTGGAACACGGAGGACAAGCACCAGAAAAATTAATGTCTAGTCAAACAGGTGTATTCATCGGTTTGATTAATGCTGATTACGCCAAGTTACAGATACAAACAGGTGATTCCACTAGATTCAATGCTTATTATGGTACAGGAACAGCCTTAAGTGCCGCAGCCGGTCGGTTGTCGTATTTTCTGGGATTACAAGGACCTGCCATAGTAGTTGATACAGCTTGTTCTTCATCATTAGTGACTATACATTTGGCCTGTCAGAGCTTACGCACTGGAGAGTGTAATCTGGCTCTTGCTGGTGGATGTAATTTGATTATCTCCCCTGATAGTCACATATTTCTCTCCCAAGCAAAAGCTATATCTTCAGATGGCCGTTGTAAGACTTTCGATGCCTCCGCAGATGGATATGGACGGGGTGAAGGTTGCGGTATCGTGGTGCTGAAACGACTTTCTCAAGCTGTGGCTGATGGAGACAAAATTTTCGCTGTGATTAGGGGTTCTGCTGTTAACCATGATGGGCATACCAGCGGCTTTACAGTTCCTAATGGACTTTCTCAAGAGACTTTACTGCAAACTGCTCTGGATAGTGCAGGGATTAAACCTCATGAAGTTGACTATATAGAAGCTCATGGGACTGGGACACCATTGGGAGATCCGATTGAGGTGCGAGCGCTAGGCTCTGTATTTAGTCAAGGAAGGACTCGAGAAAACCCTTTGAAGATTGGCTCAGTCAAAACCAATATTGGACATTTAGAATCAGCAGCGGGGATTGCTGGATTAATTAAAGTAGTTCTAGCACTCCATCATCAAGAAATTCCTCCCCACTTGCATTTACAAACCTTAAATCCGCGAATTGTTTTAGAAGAAAGTTATCTGCAAATTCCCACAAAGCGGACTCCTTGGTTAAGAACCACCGTCCCTCGTGTTGCTGGAGTGAGTTCTTTTGGTTTGAGTGGAACTAATGCTCATATTTTGTTAGCAGAAGCTCCAGAGGTGTTACCCCCAACTCCCCACGAGGTAATAGAACGTCCTCTGCATCTGCTCACACTGTCTGCTAAAACTGAACCAGCTTTAATCCAATTAGTTCAACGTTATCAGCAGTATCTGACTAACCATGGTGATGCAGAAATAGCAGATATTTGTTACACAGCCAATACGGGGCGATCGCATTTTTCTGAACGATTAGCGGTTGTAGCCGAGTCAACGTCTGAGTTACAAGCACGATTAACAGAACTTCTAGAAAAACATCTCACATCCTCTCCCATATATAGCTCTGTTCAATACTCTGTTAGTCCTAAAATCTCCTTTACCTTCTCCGGTAGTGGCGTTTTTCATGATATGGGGTATCAACTTTATCAAACTCAACCAAAGTTTCATCAAGCACTGGAATTATGTAGTCAGCATCTTCAACCATTTCTTGATCAATCCCTTGCAGATATTCTTTACTCCCAGGAAATAGAAAATTCTCTAAAACCATTTGTCATCTTCGCTGTCGAGTATGCTTTATCTCAAATGTGGCAATCTTGGGGGATTGAACCAAAAGTTGTTGTCGGTTTTGGGGTTGGTGAACTTGTTGGTGCTTGTATAGCTGGTGTGATTACCTTAGAAGATAGTTTAAGTCTGTTGCTGGAGCAAAAATTCCCCCCACTTTCCCCAGATGAATCTGTCACGCAAATTATTCAACTTTCCGCTCCTCGGATTTCTCTAATTTCTGGAATGACAGGAAAACCTTTGAGTGATGAAAATATCTTCAGTCACGAGTATTGGTGTCAATGTTTGCAATCACTAGTTGAGCCATCGGAAGTCCTATTCTCGGATCAATGCAATTTGTGGATTTCCCTTGACTATGCTGAAAAACAGGAAACAGCAGTTTGGTTCCCTTCTCTCAAACCAGATCAATCAGATTGGCAAACTATCTCTCAATTACTGACTAAACTCTATTTACATGGTTTAAATATAAACTGGTCGGGATTTGATCGTGGCTATTTACGTCATCTACTGGTTTTACCAACCTATCCCTTTCAAAGACAGGAATATTGGTTATCCCCACAATTAGAAACCCAGATTTCCCAATCTATAACAATTTCACATTCTCCATTAATTCGTCGTCTTCATTCCCCTTTAACTGAAGTAATTCAATTTGAATCTCAGTTCAGTTTAGATACTCTACCTTTTTTAGCAGATCATCAAGTTTATGGAGTCATTGTAATTCCTGCCACTTTGTATCTGGCTATGATTATAGCTGCCGCTATAGAGATGGGGGAAAAAGCTTCTGGAATCATCATTGAAGATGTAGCCTTTTTGAAAGCATTAAGTTTAGCTGAATCAGGACTTTGTACTCTTCAACTGATTCTTAAACCAGAAAGCCCAGAAAAAACAGTTTTCCAGGTGTTTAGTCTTGATCATCAATCGTCTGCTGAAGGTGGCAATTGGCAGTTACATATCACAGGAACATTAAGACTAAATGCTGATGAAATTCTCCAGCAAACACAAAATTCACCTGATGAAATTCAACATCGTTGCTTAAAAAACAGTAGCGGTGAAGAACTTTTATATCAGAATGCTGCTGATAGAGGCTTGCATTTAGGGACAAGTTTTAGATGGATTAAGTCAGTTTGGCATCGTCAAGGAGAAGCAATTGGTCAAGTTCAAACTCCTTCCGGTTTGGTGAATATTCCCGCATATCCCCTACACCCTGGATTAATTGATGCTTGCTTGCAGATGTTAAATGCTACCCTGCCTACAAAAACTTGGGATGGTACTGCTTATGTACCGATAAAAATAGATTATTTGAAATTGATCTCTCTTCCTTGCTCTCATGAAGGATTATGGGCTTATGTATTATTAAACTCTCCAGATTTGTTGGATGCAAAAACTTTAGCTGGGGATATTCAATTGCTTGATGATTCAGGTCAGGTTTACATAGAAGTTGGTAATTTTACAGTCAAACAGGTTGAGCAGAAACTGCTGCTACCTACTAAGCCTAGTTCGGTGGATGATTGGTTATATCAACTAAAATGGCGATCGCTAATTGCAACTAAAACCCAAAAGCTAGTAGTTCCGGGACAATGGCTAATTTTTGCCGATGCTGGGGGAGTTGGTCAGGCTTTAGCTACTCTTTTAGGAAAGCAAGGGCAAAAATGTACACTCGTGTATCCTGTAAATTCAGATGTTCCCAGTGGAAATTCTCAAATACAGATCAATCCAGAACGATCTGATGAATTTGTGTCTCTTTGGCAACAAATATCTCAGGATACTCTACCAATTTTGGGTGTAATTCACCTCTGGAGTCTGGATGCTAATTTAGTGTCAGAAAGAACATCCACTACGTTAATTGCCAATCAGACTCTGATTTGTGGTAGTGCCCTCTATTTAATCCAGACCCTGATCAAAGAAAGTAAATCCACAATCCCCCAATTACAGTTCGTGACTCAAGGCGCTCAAGCCGTTACACCACAAGATATAGTCGCCGTTGATCAATCACCACTATGGGGAATGGTAAGGACTCTCTCCTTTGAACATCCAGAATTAAATTGGGGAATCACTGATTTGCAACCACTGAACCCAGAAAATCAGGCTGTTTCCATCTTCACCGAACTAATGGTTACAGAAAGAGAAGAGTATGTGGCTTATCGGGTAGATAGTCGCTATGTTGCTCGTCTCACGAAATATCCTGACCGAATTGTTCCCAACACAAACTACAAACTAAATCCAGATGCCACCTATTTAATTACTGGTGGTTTAGGAGACTTAGGACTAGAAGTTGCACAATGGATGATTGATCAAGGAGCTACATCATTAGTTCTCATTAGTCGTAGAGGACGTGATCTGACCGATGAAAGAATGGACAAAATAGACCAATCATCAGCTAAAGTTTTAGTAGCTCAAGCAGATGTATCTAACTACGAAGAACTTGAGAAGATTTTCCTCCAAATTGGTGATTCTTTACCTCCTCTCAAAGGCATAATTCATGCAGCAGGTGTTTTAAAAGATGGGGTGTTAATTCAGCAACAATGGCAGCGTTTTACTCAGGTAATGATGCCGAAAATAGGGGGGGCTTGGAATCTCCATCTTCTCACCCAGAAAATATCATTAGACTTTTTCATTCTGTTCTCCTCCGCTGCTTCCCTGGTTGGTTCGGCTGGTCAGAGTAATTATGCGGCTGGTAATGCCTTTTTGGATACCTTAGCTCACTATCGGCGATCGCAGGGTTTACCCGGATTAAGTATCAATTGGGGTCCTTGGGCAGATGTTGGCATGGCTGCAAGGGATCAGCGGACTCAAGGACGTTGGGATGCCGAAGGAATTGGACAGATTCCGGCCAAACAAGGATTACAAATCCTCCAACACTGCTTACAAACACCAGATGCTCACCTGGGAGTTCTACCTATAGAATGGTCAAAATTTATCCAGTCTTTTGCAAATGGCAAGATACCTCGATTGTTTACGGAATTAGTTACCGACTCTTTGACAACACAAAAGCCACAAAGTCAAGTCCTTCAACAACTTGAAAATCTTCCTCATGATAGACGCTGGAACTTTTTGAAAGAATATCTAACCAGTGAAGTCAAACTGGTACTCGGATTACCTGTATCCCATAACTTGAAATTACAAAAGGGGTTATTTGAAATGGGTATAGATTCACTGATGGCTGTTGACTTAAAAAACCGACTGCAAAATAACTTAGAAAAGACATTACCTGCTACAATCATATTTGACTATCCAACTATAGAAAGTTTAATAAGATACATAGGACAAAAAGTTATGGGATGGTCTAAGGACAAAAATGACCCTAAAGAACAATCCAAAGAACAACCTATATATGATCAACCGTTAGAGGGGGCATCAACTAACCTGGAACAGATTTCTGATGATGAAGTAAGTGATTTATTAGCAGCAGAAATGGCAGCAGTTGCAGAATTGATGGGGGGTAATTGGTAATGAATAACACTTCAGATAATCAACTTTCTCAGCTTAAACAGGCACTTCTGGCACTCAAAGAAATGCGTCAGAAACTAGAAGCAGAGAAACAGGCTAAAACCGAAGCGATCGCTATTGTGGGCATGGGATGCCGATTTCCTGGCGCGGTCAATAATCCAGAAGATTTTTGGCGAATCTTAGAAAATGGAATTGATACCGCTACAGATATTCCTACTGATCGTTGGGATGTGGCGGCATATTACAGTAATAATCCTGAAGCAGCCGGAAAAATGTACACCCGACAAGGTTATTTTCTGTCAGGGGTGAGCCAATTTGATGCTCAATTTTTCAATATCACCCCCCGTGAAGCCCTGACCCTTGATCCCCAACAACGACTCCTATTAGAAGTCAGTTGGGAAGCCTTGGAAAATGCCAATCTGCCCGCTGAGAGATTACGTAATACCCCAACAGCAGTTTATATGGGAGTCATGCACCATGATTATTCCCGAAGATTGACAGCTTTGGGGAACTCTGATTACTTGGATGCTTATTATGGAACAGGCAATAGTCCTAGTTTTTTGGCAGGACGTTTATCCTATTTCCTAGGCTTGCAAGGACCAGCAATGGTGATTGACACAGCCTGTTCATCCTCTTTAGTCGCGGTGCATTTAGCTTGTCAAAGTTTACGCCTCAGAGAAAGCAATTTAGCTTTGGCAGGGGGAGTAAATTTAATTTTGTTTCCAGAAGCTAGTATTGCACTATCACGGATGCAAGCTCTATCGCCTGACAGCCGTTGCAAAACCTTTGATGCCAATGCTGACGGTTACGCACGAGGAGAAGGTTGTGGCGTTGTTGTTCTGAAGCGTCTTTCTGACGCTCTGGCTAATGGTGATCGTATTCTTGCCATCATTCGTGGTTCAGCAGTTAATCATGATGGTCCAAGTAGTGGGTTAACAGTTCCCAGTGGTCCAGCACAACAAAAACTCTTACAACAAGCTTTAGATAATGCTGGGGTGAAACCTCATCAAATTAGTTATATAGAAACTCATGGTACGGGAACATCATTAGGTGATCCCATAGAAGTACAGGCATTAGAGGGTGTATATAGTCAGGAACGTCAACCTGGACAACCATTACAAATTGCTTCTGTCAAAACCAATATTGGACATTTAGAATCAGCCGCTGGAATTGCCGCACTGATCAAGGTGATTTTATCTCTACAACATAAGCAAATACCACCTCATTTGCATTTGCAAACATTGAATCCCCATATTGATTTAGAGAATAATCAGATTCAAATACCAACAAAATGTCAACCATGGGATTCTCCCACAGCACCACGGATAGCTGGAGTTAGTTCCTTTGGTCTGAGTGGCATTAATGCTCACATTGTTTTAGAAGAGAGTCCTGGGGAAACACCCAAATTCACCCAGAACCGACCATTACATCTGTTTACTTTATCTGCGAAAACTCAATCAGCACTACAGCAGCTTGCACAACGTTATACCCATTACCTGAAAGAAAAAGAAAATTTGGGTGTTACAATCGCAGATATTTGTGCCAGTAGTAACACGGGTCGTAGTCATTTCCCCCATCGTCTGACTTTGATTACAGACTCAACAATCGAGTTACAAACCAAACTTCAGGAATTTGTTGACGGTAACTCAGACGATGTGCAGATATCGGATTGTGCAAATAGTCAGGCTAATAAAATTGTGTTCTTGTTTGCTGGACAAGGCTCTCAATATTTACAGATGGGTCGTCAGTTATATAAAACACAACCCTTATTCCGATCAATCTTAGATGAGTGCGATCGCTTACTGCGTTCTCATTTGGATTATTCCTTACTGGACGTGATTTATCCCCCAGAAGGTAAATCATCTCCCATTGATGAAACAGCCTATACCCAACCTGTATTATTTGCCATTGAATATGCACTTGCTCAACTATGGTTGTCTTGGGGGATTCAACCAGATGCAGTCATGGGGCATAGCGTCGGTGAATATGTCGCAGCTTGTATTGCTGGCATTTTTAGTCTAGAAGATGGGTTAAAACTAATTGCTCACCGTTCTCGATTGATGCAATCTCTCCCCCAGAATGGGAAAATGGCGGCAGTATTCGCTAGTCTTCAACAGGTTAAATCGATCATTGCTGGTTTAGAAAATCATGTGACTATCGCTGGAGTGAATGGACCTACTAATACAGTTATTTCTGGGGAATCTCAAGTTTTTGCCCAAATATTACAAACATTAGACCAAAAAGGTATTGGTTATCAAATATTACAAGTATCCCATGCTTTCCATTCGCCCTTAATGGCACCAATGCTGGGAGAATTTAGACAAATTGCCGAGGAAATTACCTATCATCCCCCACAAATTAGTCTCATTTCCAACCTCACAGGAAACTTCACGTCCTTTGCAGAAATTGGTCACGCAGAATATTGGTGTCGTCATATTTTGGCAACCGTACAGTTTACCGCAAGTATTGAAACTCTGCACAAACAGGGATATCAGATATTTCTGGAAGTAAGTGCAAAACCAGTTTTAGCTGGAATGGGAAGAAGATGTTTACCTCCCGAAACAGGGCTATGGTTATCTTCGATGAATGTTGGAGGTGCAGACTGGCAATATTTATTAGGAAGTTTGAGGGAATTATATCTCCGGGGTGTAGATATTAACTGGCATCAAGTGGAAGCTGGTTATGGAAAGCAGTCCATTGCTTTACCAACATATCCCTTTCAACACCAAACATTTTGGCCACAAGAACCTCACCAAGTATGGCATTCTCAAAACTCAAGAAAACCTGAAGATAAAGTACACCATCCATTGATTGGTAGACGGTTTTTTTCTCCTGTAGCATCAAATATTCACTTTGAAACCACAATCAGTCTCAAAGCATTTCCCGATTTAGCAGACCACCAAGTTTACAACAGCATCCTGGTTCCAGGAGCGTTCTATTTATCAATGTTTGTGGCTTCTGCTTTAGAAATATTCCAGGTTAGTCAGGGAATAGCGATCGAAGATGTGTTATTTTTGCAAACATTGATTTTAACAGATGACTTAGAGCGAAAAATTCAAATAGTCTTAACACCCTCTGAATCTGGAGCTTTTACTTGTCAACTATTTAGTCTTACTTCTCCTGAAAACGAAAACAATCAATCATCTTGGGTTCTCCATGCTTCTAGTAAGTTATTTTTAGTCAATTCAGAAAAAATTACTACCCCTCCGTTAATTTCACTTACGGAAATTCAAGCCAGATGTTCAAATTACACTCCTAACTCAGAGGCAATTTATCAAGCAGCCAATAAAAGAGGAATTTATCTTGGTACTAGCTTTCAATGGTTAGGAGAAATTTGGTATGGAGATAGGGAAGCACTTAGTTTGATACAGTCACCACAATCTGTTAAAGATATAGATGTTTATAAATTACATCCTGGATTAATTGATTCATGTTTTCAGTTACTGAGTGCTGCTTTACCAAATAAAGCATATGATTCTACCTCTTCCTATGTTCCCCTGGGATTAGAAAGACTCTATGTAAAAACATTACCTGTTCTTCATGCTCCATTACAGAGTTATGCTCAACTACGAGAACCACAATCATCCCAGATACTGGTAGGAGATATCCAATTAGTTGATGAAAATAACCAGACTCTCGTAGAGATAAAAGGGTTAAAGATTAAAGCTGTCAACCAATCAGCTTTATTATCACAGTCAGAAAACTGGCATAATTGGCTGTACAAAATTCATTGGCAACAACAAGATATTTCTATGCCTAGTCTGACGACTAAACCGGCTCAATGGCTTATTTTTGCTGATTCCCACGGATTTGCTACCTCCTTAGCAGATTACTGGCATCATCAAGGACAAACCTGTACGTTAATCTATGCTAGCAGTGAATATCAAAGAACCGTAGATGGAAATTACTTGATTAACCCGGCACAACCTGATGATTTTTTAGGTCTAATCCAACAGTTAGTTAGTCATGGGCAAATGGAGTGGGGTGGTATTGTCTATTTATGGGGGTTAGAAAAATTACTAGACACTAAAGGGAGTAGTCAGGAATTAGCAGCAATTCAAGCATTGAATTGTGGTAGTGTACTCCATCTTTTACAGGCCTTAGCTCAAGAAAATTTACCGTTTGCTGCTAAACTTTGGATTATTACCCAGGGAACACAATCAGTCGGTAGATTTAAATCCCTAGCATTAGAGCAATCCACTCTTTGGGGGTTAGGACGTGTAATTGCCCTAGAAAATCCAGAACGTTGGGGGGGAATGGTGGATTTAGCACCAACACCAATAGCCAATCAACTCACTCAATTATGGGCTGAATTGGTTCAGAACCAAAAAGAGAATTTAGTAGCTTTTTCTCAAGATCAACGATATGTTGCCAGACTAGAACGTAGTCAGGTAAAACTCACTGATGTTTCTTCTTTCACTATTCGCAATGATAGTACCTACTTAATTACTGGTGGTTTAGGTGCTTTAGGTTTGCAAATTGCTCATTGGTTGGTAGATTCTGGCGCTCGTTACCTCGTCTTAACTAGTCGTAGTGGTGCATCTAGTAAAACTAGTGAACAAATCCAACTTTTAGAACAGAAAGGAGCTAAAGTAATTGTACTCACATCTGATATTTCGCGATCGCAGTCTGTAACTTCAGTTTTACAAGAAATTCAGGAAACTTTACCCACATTGCGGGGGATTATTCATTCAGCCGGAGTGTTAAGTGATGGCATTTTACTCAAACAAAATTGGGATCAATTTGCCCAAGTGATGGCACCTAAAGTGCTTGGTGCTTGGAATTTACATACTCAAACTTTAGAATTACCATTAGATTTCTTTGTTCTGTTCTCTTCATTAGCATCATTAATTGGTTCATTTGCACAAGCTAATTATGCTGCTGCTAATACATTTTTAGATACTCTAGCTGCTCACAGACAAGCTCAAGGATTGCCAGGATTGAGTATCAATTGGGGTCCGTGGGCTGAATCTGGTATGGCTCAAATACTATCTGAACAAGTGCAAAAACGCTGGAATACTCAAGGCATAGGAGAAATTACCCCATCAGCAGGCTTAGATGTTTTCGGATATTTATTACAACATGAAAACAATCAAATAGGAGTATTGCCAATTGAGTGGCGAAAATTTCTCCAACAATTTCCTAGTGGTGATGAGCCAACCTTTTTGGCTAATATTGCCCAAACTATCCCAAAATATCAAACTTCCTCTTCCCCATCTTTCAACTTGTGGCAGCAGTTGCAGACAGCGACCTCCAATCAACGGGAACAGCTTTTAATTGAACATATTCGCCATGAAGTCGCTCAAGTAATTGGTGCTTCCCCCATGATCTTAGAACTGCAAAAGGGTTTATTTGATTTAGGGATGGATTCATTGATGGCTGTGGAGTTGAAAAATCGGCTCCAAAAAAGTTTTGGTGCGGCTTTACCTTCTACACTAACTTTTGAATATCCTACTATTGAAGCATTAAAAAACTATCTATCTCAAGAGGTGTTGGGTTGGCAAGATGCTCCTCTTTTAGATGAAAACCAATCTTTAACAACCAAGGAGGAAGACCACAGGACTTTATCAGAATTAGAAGCGCTTTCTGAAGACTCAGCAGAAATTTTACTAGCTGAAAAGTTGGCATTATTAGAAGAAATGTTTTAAATGCTTTAATGTTATTAATTATACACTTTATTCCCTCTTTCCTATGGGTAATGTTTCAGAACGTATCGAGCAACTTTCTCCTTTGAAACGGGCTTTGCTGACTCTCGAAAAAATGCAAGCCAAAATCACCAAATTAGAGCAAGCTAAAACTGAACCAATCGCTATTATTGGCATGGGGTGTCGTTTTCCCGGAAGTGCAGATAGTCCCACAGCATTTTGGCAAATGTTATCAGAGGGAAGATATACAACTGGTGAATTACCCAAAGACCGTTGGGATATTGACGCTTTCTACGATAGTAATCCAGGAACTCCGGGTAAAATTTATAGTCGTCATGGCTGCTTTCTCCCCCAAATTGATCAATTTGATGCGGATTTTTTCGGCATTTCTCCTAGAGAAGCTATGAGCATGGACCCTCAACAACGTTTACTATTAGAAGTCAGTTGGGAAGCTTTAGAATCAGCAGGTCAAGTTCCCGAAAACCTGAAAAATAGCAAGACAGGCGTTTTTGTCGGGATTATGTATTGTGACTACAATCATCGTCTCATTAGTACGGGCAACCCAGAACATATCGATCTCTATACTAGTTCTGGGGTGGGTTTTAGTTTTGTATCTGGCAGACTTTCATATTTATTAGGTCTGCATGGTCCTTCCATGGTCATGGATACGGCTTGTTCTTCTTCACTGGTATCTGTTCATCTAGCTTGTCAAAGCTTGCGATCGCAAGAATCTCGGGTAGCTTTAGCAGGTGGAGTTAACGTCATTTCATCTCCAGAAGTGAGTGTCGCCCTCTCACGGTTACGGGCCCTATCTCCAGATGGTCGTTGCAAGGCATTTGATGCTGCTGCTGATGGTTATACCCGTGGTGAAGGCTGTGGGATGATTGTCCTGAAGCGTCTCAGTGATGCGATCGCTGATGGTGATCAAATTCTCGCTTTAATTCGGGGATCGGCGGTTAATCATAATGGTGCGGGGAGTGGATTAACAGTTCCCAACGGTTTAGCTCACCAGATGTTAATGAAACAATCTCTGGAAAATGCTCAGGTTCAACCTCACCAAGTTAGCTATGTGGAAGCTCACGGGACTGGGACATCTTTAGGAGATCCGATTGAAATTAGAGCATTGGCAGAAGTTTATGCTCAAAATCGTGATTTAGATAATCCTCTTTGGGTGAGTTCGGTAAAAACTAATATTGGACATTTAGAATCAGCAGCCGGAATTGCAGGTTTAATTAAAGTTGTCTTAGCTTTACAACATCAGAAAATTCCGCCTCATTTACATTTACAAACAGTCAATCCGCTAATTTCTTTAGAAGCTGGTCGGATTAAAATTCCTGTAGAAAATACTCCTTGGGCAGGATTTGAAAATCGCCGGATTGCGGGACTAAGTTCCTATGGACTCAGCGGAACAAATGCTCATTTAATTCTAGAAGAAGCAAATCAGGTAGATATTGGTGAAAATCAATTAAATTTACCCACTACTTGGTTACTGCCATTATCTGCTCGTCACCCTCATGCACTTAGAGATTTAGCAGTTCGTTACAGTGAACTTTTAGCTAACGCACCCGATGACTTTTCACTACCAAAAATTTGTTATAACGCCAGTGTCCACCGCAGTCATCATCCTTACCGATTGGCATTAGTGGGAAATAATTGCGCTGATCTTCAATCTAATTTAGCAACTTATTTACAGTCGCAGACACCAGATACCGCCCCAATATTCAGCAATTTACCGAAAAATGCTTTCATCTTCACTGAGTCGGATCTTAATTGGTGGAATGCGGGTAGACAGTTAATTAAGGATGAATCAGTTTTTCAAAGTACATTAGAGCAATGTGATCCACTGTTTCAAAAGTATGGTGGTTGGTCTTTGTTAGCAGAGTTAGCCAGTGAGGAAAAACTGCATCTATCCCAAGTAGCATTACCTCTGACAGTGGCATTACAAATTGCTCTGGCAAATCTTTGGCTCTTTTGGGGAATTCAACCAGAAGCGATCGCAGGTGATGGTTTAGGAGAGATTGCTGCGGCTCATATAGCTGGGGTGTTGAATTTAGAATCGGCGATTGAGTTACTATTTTATCAAGTTGCTCACAGGGTGAATAATTCACAGCATCACCAGTTAGCAGCAGTTATTAACAATCAACCAGCTAAATTCCTCATTTACTCCCGTTCCTCAGCACAACTAGGAAATGGAGCAACCATGAAACCCTTAGATTGGGGAGGAACTTGTGGTAATACTTCATCCCTAACTAGGATGATTGATTGCCTAATTGCTAATGGATACAATATTTTTCTGGAAATCAGTCCAGAATCAATACTGAGTCAGCAAATCGCTCAATCTTCTCAAAAACAAGGACTAACAGCCATTAGTCTGCCTCACCAAGCTAAATCTCCGATTCGGGTGCAGCTTTTAGAGACTTTAGGAGAATTATACACACTTGGTTATTCAGTGCAATGGCATCAAGTTTATCCTACCAAAATGGCATATTTCCCACTACCAACTTATCCTTGGCAACGGGAGCGGTATTGGTTAGATATTCCCGAAGATGAACCTAGAACCGTGAGAAATCGAGCTTCTACAAGTCATCCCTTGCTAGGCGATCGCTTACGAGAATTAGCTCACTTAGCAGGACAACATTTTTGGGAAGTAGAACTAGATGTCAGGTCTCTTTCTTACTTGCAAGATCATCAGGTTCAAGGAAGAGTCGTATTACCAGGATCAGCTTATGTAGAGATGGCCTTGTCTGCAACCAGAGAAATTTTTGGTTCAAAACTCTGCTCTCTCAGGGATATATCTTTCCAAAAAGCATTATTTTTAGCAGCAGATGAGCGGCAAACTATCCAACTCCTGATTTCTACTGCTGATATCGAAAATCAGGCTGAGTTTCAAATTTTTAGCCATCGTACCCATGCTCCATTTCCCACTCCTTGGACGCTTCATGCCACAGGAACAATTGATCTGAACCCAGCTACAGATAACTCTGTCACCCCGAAAACAGTAGGAGTTGAGACAATTCAAAACCGTTGTCCAGAAACCATCTCAGCCATAACTCATTATCAGACAATGGCTAGTTATGGTTTATATTATGGCCCTTGTTTCCAAGGAGTTCAAAAAATTTGGCGAAACCAAGGGGAAGTATTCGCTCAAATTCAATTGCCAAAGACTCTCATAGGGTCTGAAAATCCTTATCAGATTCATCCAGTGCTTTTAGATTCAGCGTTTCAAACTTTTGGTGCTGTACAACTAAAAACTGAAAACGAAAATGAAAAGGTTACTTATTTACCTGTCGGGTTAAAAAGTTTGACGGTTTACGGTAGTTTAGACCAAAATCTCTGGAGTCATTTACTTCTAAAACCACAAGCTGATGACCAAGAAAGTTTAGAAGGTGATATCTTCTTACTGAATTCTCAAGGAGAAATTATTGTCGAAGTGCTGGGATTTAGAGGACAACGACTTGATTCAGCTAGTCAAAAATCTCCCCAAGTTGATGTTAATGATTGGTTTTATGAAGTTGAATGGCAACCTCAACCCCTAGAGATAATTCCCCAGGTTCAGCAGTCGGGACATTGGTTAATTTTTGCTGATACGGTAGAAGTTGGTCAGACACTAGGACATCTTTTTGCCAAAAATGGTGATACCTTCACACTTGTATTTCAACAGCAAATAGGATTATCTCTGCCAGCGGATTCTGTACAGGTCAATCCTGCTGATTTAGGTGAATTTCAAGAGCTTGTCCACAAATATATCCAAGGGGGGAAAACACCTTGTCAAGGCGTAGTTTATTGCTGGGGTGCTAGTGTTTCTCAGGTTGAGGAAAAGGCAGATTTACCAGAAAATTCGGAGATTTTTAGCTGTGCTGTCCTGAATTTAACTCAAGCTCTGGTAAAAGCCTCTATCCCAGATTTTCCGAGGCTCTGGTTGGTCACTCAGGGAACTCAAGCGATCACTTCCCATCAGGTCCAGAAAAATTACCCTATTTCCCTACTTCAATCGACTGTGTGGGGATTAGGTAAGGTAATTATCTTAGAACACCCAGAACTTCGTTGTACTCTGGTTGATTTAAGTTTTGAGAACTTGCTCGCAGACTTACCCATTCTAGAGCAAGAAATCAGGTTCAACAGTCACGAAAATCAAGTGACTTGGCGAGAACAAACAAGGTATGTAGCTAGGTTAGTTAGAGCTAAACAAGAACAAGTCAAAACAAACCCTCCCTCCTTGTTTAACACTGATGCTACCTACCTGATTACTGGGGGTATGGGAGGACTGGGTTTAACTATTGCCCAGTGGATGATTGCCCAGGGGTCCCGTCATTTAGCCTTAATGGGAAGAAGCGCACCTTCAGAAACAGCACAAAAAGCGATCGCCCAAATGGAGGCAACAGGGGCAAGGATTATGGTAGTGTTGGCTGATGTGTCTCAAAGTTTACAAGTCGCTCAGGCTTTGCAGACCGTGGAAGCATCAATGCCATCTGTAAAAGGGATCATTCATTCAGCGGCTGTACTTGATGATGGAATTTTATTACAACTCAATCAAAAACGGTTCCAGAAAGTCATCAATCCCAAAGTTTTAGGAGCTTGGAATCTCCATTTACATACCCTTGATCGTTCCCTAGACTTTTTTGTTCTGTTCTCCTCTGCCGCTTCTTTAATCGGTTCTCCTGGTCAGGGTAATTACTCGGCTGCCAATGCTTTTCTAGATACATTAGCCAATTATCGTCAAAGTCGCGGTTTAACTGGTTTGAGTATCAACTGGGGCGCTTGGTCTGAAGTCGGTTTGGCAGCTACAGAAACAAATCAAAGCGATCGCTTTAGTGATAGCGGTTTTGGAACGATTGCTCCGGCTCTGGGGTTAGATATATTTGCGAAACTGCTGCAAAACAAATCTGCTGTACAAGTGGGTATTCTCCCAGCTAATTGGCAAATATTAAGCCAATCCAGTCCAGCTTTGGTGCAGTTACCGTTTTTACGAGACTTGATGTCTCAAGCAAATCAATTATTCTCCCCAGAGCAAATATCCATTTCGGGAAAACGTGCTGAACTCTTACTTATAGAACCGGATCAACGTCCAGCAATTTTAACTAGTTGGTTACGTGAATATATTGCTCATGCTCTGAGATTACCCACGGAGAAACTAGATACCAAAAGGTCTTTAAATTATGTGAATCTTGACTCACTGATTGCTGTCGAATTGAAGAACTGGATTGAAAAAGAAATTGGTATCAGTGTGCCAATGGCGGATCTTTTAGAAGGACCAAGTATAGTTCAACTCGCTGCTCAGGTTGTAACCAAATTAAGTAATGAAGCTTTTAGTCAAAAAATGCATGAATTACCAGGGATGAACTGGGAACAACCAGGTACAGAAACTTTGAGTGATGATTGGGAGGATGGGGAAATATGATCACAGAACAATTATTAACGGATCTCTCAGCCCAAGGAGTCAAATTTTGGGCAGAAGATGGCAATTTAAAATATCGAGCGCCCAAGGGGGTTATTAACTCAGATTTACGTACACAGTTAGCAGACAAAAAAGCTGAAATTCTGGCTTTGCTGACTAAAATTCAGCTAAAAGAAAGTACATCTACACCGAATTTGACTAGTGATCCCTTACAGCAGTATGTTCCTTTTCCCCTAACTGATCTTCAACAAGCCTATGCTATAGGTAATAGTCGGTTTTTTGAACTAGGAAATGTCTCTGCTCATTACTATGTTGAGGTTGAAACCTCTAAGATAGATTTACAGCAGATGAATGTGGCAATTAACGCCCTAGTTCAACGCCATGAAGCTTTAAGGGTGATGATTCGTGCAGATGGACAACAAGAAATTCTGGAAAAAATTCCTGAATATCAAGTTGAAATCATTGATTTACAAGGTCAAAACTCGGAAACTGTGGCTGCACATTTACAGAAACTGCGCCAACGCATAGCAGATCATGGTCCCTCTATTGATACTTGGCCATTATTTGAATTGACCATACATCAGTTAGAGGAGCAAAAATTTCTCCTCCATTTCAGCATTAGTTTGATTATTTGCGATGCACTCAGTAGCGGGATTTTCTTTCAAGAACTGTTTCAGTTTTATCAACACAAAGCTATTCCCCCTTTAGAAATTTCTTATCGTAGCTACGGATTAGCGATCGCTCAAATTAAAGGTTCTCTAGCATATCAACAATCGCAAAAATATTGGTGGCAACGTTTAGATACCTTCCCCCCAGCACCGGAATTACCATTAGCTAAACAACCTAGTTCCTTAGACTTCCCTCGTTTTCGCCGGTGGACTGCTCGTTTAGATGCAGAACAATGGCAGCGGTTTAAAGAAAAAACAATTAATTTAGGCTTAAAACCTGCGTCTACCCTCTGTGCCGCCTACGCCTACGTACTCAACACTTGGAGTAAAAATAGCCGATTTAGTATTAACATACTTTACTTCAATCGTCTCCCACTCCATCCACAGGTGTATAAAGTATTAGGGAATTTCAGTTCCACCGTCTTACTAGAGGTAGATTGTGCACAATCTAAAAACTTTACGGCTCATGTCCGGGCTTTACAGCAGCAATTATGGCAAGATTTAGAACACAGTTCTATTAGTGGGGTGGAAGTCCTAGGAGAACTGAATCGAAGACAAGGGGGAAGTTCCAGAGCTGCAATGCCAGTTACCTTTGCCAGCGCTCTGGGGTTAGACTCTCGTGGTCAAGATTCTAGCTCAATTACAGATGTTTGGACTTTAAAAGATAGTGGTTTACAAACCCCCTTCGTTTTACTTGATCATCAAGTTGTGGAAGATCAAGGGGCTTTAGTCTTGAATTGGGATGCAGTAGATGAAGTTTTTCCTTCAGGATTAATGGAGGAAATGTTTAATGCCTATTGTCGTCTTTTAAAAGAACTAGCAGATGATCAAACTGCTTGGGAAAGGAATCCTCGGTTGTTACCTACAGAGCAACTCCAACAGCGTTCTATTATTAATGCGACAGAAGTACCAATTTCTCAGGAAACACTACATAGCTGTTTTATTGCTCAAGTAACTCAACGTCCACAGCAAGCTGCTGTCATTGCTACTCAACGGCAATTAACCTATCAGGAATTGGATGTATATTCTCAGCGACTAGGAAAATGGTTACGTCAGCAAGGTGCTAAGGTCAATGGACTAGTAGCTATAGTTATGGAAAAAGGGTGGGAACAGATAGTAGCAGTTCTGAGTATTTTAAAATCTGGAGCTGCTTATTTACCTATTGACCCAGCAATACCCAAAGAAAACCTGTGGTACATATTGGAAAATAGCGATGTAGAAATAGTTTTAACTCAATCTTGGTTAGAGCAAAAACTGACATGGCCGCAACAGTTACAAATATTATGTTTGGATCAAGTAGATCAAGATCAACGATTAGAGAGTGAAGTTACCAACTTACCAAGTCTGCAAACACCTCTAGATTTAGCCTATGTGATCTATACATCAGGATCAACAGGCAGACCCAAGGGAGTAATGATTGATCATCAGGGTGCAGTGAATACCATTCTGGATATCAATCGTAGGTTTGATGTAAAAGCAGGCGATCGCCTATTTGCCATCTCAGCATTAAGTTTTGATCTCTCTGTCTATGACATCTTTGGAACTTTGGCTGCTGGTGGTACTATCATCATGCCAGATGCAACAACGATTAAAGATCCTGCCCAATGGGCAGAAATCATGGTGCGAGAACAAGTGACAGTCTGGAACTCTGCACCACCATTGATGAAATTACTCGTTGAATATGCAGATGAGAACTCGGATAAACTACCTAATTGCCTCAAGTTGGTGCTGTTAAGCGGTGACTGGATTCCTGTAAAATTACCTGAGCAAATTAAATCCCTACTTCCAGGAGTAAAAACTATCAGCTTAGGGGGAGCAACAGAGGCATCAATTTGGTCTATTTTCCATCCCATTGACAACATAGATCCAGATTTACCCAGTATTCCCTACGGTCGTCCATTAAGTAATCAAACCTTTCATGTCTTAGATGGGTCTCTAGAACCTTGTCCTACTTGGGTAACAGGAAACCTTTATATTGGCGGTATTGGTTTAGCCTGGGGATACTGGAGAGACGAAGCTAAGACTGCTGCCAGCTTTATCCATCATCCTCAAACAGGGATGAGACTTTACCGCACGGGAGATTTAGGACGTTACCTCCCTGATGGCAATATTGAGTTTTTAGGAAGAGAAGACTTTCAAGTAAAAATTAGGGGATATCGAATTGAGTTAGGACAAATAGAAGCTGCACTGAGTCAATATCCAGAACTACAAGCTCTAGTTGTGACAGCAATCAATGATCCACAAGGAGATAAACAACTAGTAGCTTACATAGTTCCTAATTCTCAAACAGTTCCTACCAGTCAGGAGTTACGTCAATTTCTCCAAGAAAAACTACCTGAATACATGATTCCTTCTACTTTTATCCTGTTGGAATCTCTCCCCATTACTGCTAATGGTAAACTTGATCGCAAAGCTCTCCCCCAACCACAAGCAAACAGTTATGAGCAAATAAAAAACTTTGTCGCTCCCAGAAATGCCGTAGAAATGGAATTAGTTCAGATTTGGACAGAAACCTTACATATTCATCCTATAGGTGTGAGTGATAACTTCTTTAATCTGGGTGGTAATTCCATTTCAGCGGTGCGGCTGATGACGCAAATTCAAAAACACTTTGGTCAAACATTACCACTATCTACCCTCTTTCAATTTGGAACTGTTGAACAACTTGCACAACAACTCAATCAACAGCAACCTACTCGTCCTTGGTCTCCTGTGGTAGAAATTCAAACCCAGGGAAATGGGACTCCATTTTTCTGTGTTCATCCGGTTGGTGGTAATGTTTTCTGTTACACTGAGTTAACACATAATCTTGGTAAAGAACGACCATTTTATGGATTGCAATCACCAGGACTTAACCCAGAACATGAGATTTTAACAAGTATTGAAGAAATGGCTGCTTGTTACATTTCAGCTATGCAGACTATTCAACCAAAAGGACCTTATTTAATAGGAGGATGGTCTTTTGGAGGAGCAGTTGCTTTTGAGATGGCTCAACAATTACACAATCAAAATCAACAAGTAGATTTATTAGCAATCATTGATTGTAAAGTTCCCAATCAAAACCTAATTTTAGATGAAGCACTTTTAGCAGCTTGGTTCATCCAAGATTTAGAAGGCAAGTTTGATCTAGATTTATCTCAACTGCGGATTCAGTTACAAGAGATGAACTCCAATCAACAATTAGATTATATTCTTGCCCAAGCGAGAAAACTTAATCTTGTGCCAATTGATGCTGGATTAATGCAAATTCAACACCTTTTCCAGGTTTTCAAAACGAATATGTTAGCTCTATATAGCTACAACCCCAAGGTTTATCCCCATGAATTTGTTTTACTCCGAGCCGAAAAACAAGCACCAGAAGATGAGCTAATTCTAGACTTGGGTTGGAATTCTTTTGCTCCTAGTGGACTTCAGGTAAATACAATTCCTGGTAACCACTTCACGATTTTTCATGAACCTCATGTTTCTTTCCTTGCTCAGGTTCTCAAAACTTGTTTGCATAGGGATAAAATACCAAACAGTACATTAATCACAGGAGCTAAATAATGGTTTTACCAGATTTTTTACCAGATGTTGATGTGAAAGCATTTCTCACCTTGAGCCATAGCATCTATTGGTTTTTAATTACTAATGCTTCTTCAGTAAGAAGAAAAGGAGGACGCACCGGAGAACCCCAAACTGATGGAAAAGTTGCTACTGAGAGAGTCACCACACCTAAAGCTGCTCCTGCACTTGTATCCACAGTTATTACTTATGTAATGTTCTACTTTTTGTTAACTCTTTGGTGGTTCAAACCAAATTGGGCTGGAGGATTAATTCTTCCTGTTTCACTACCTCTACAGATAGCTGGAATAGTGTTGATTATCATTGCTCTATCTGTAAAAATTTGGGCTTTTTGGACTTTCCGTTCTTGGCGTTTATATCCTCAAATAGATCCTGGACACCAACTGGTTAAATCTGGACCTTATAATCGGGTCCGTCATCCTCTATATTTTGCTTTTCAGTTATTATATTTAGGATCTTTTTTACTAGTACCTCGTCTAGGTTTCTTACTTCAGTTTGTTGCTAACTTCTTTACCCATGACTTTCGTTCTAAAATTGAAGAATCAGTTCTTAATGAAGCTTTTGGTAGTGAATATGAGGAATACAAACAACGCACTTCTCGGTTGATTCCTTGGATTTACTAGAAAAGTTAGATTTTGTAACTTTAATTTGATTAAATTACAACCTAATTTATAGGAGCATGAAAATATCTTGCTCCTATTTCGTACGCTTAAAATTCAATCATTTTGTCCAAATATATATAAATAAATATAAATATAAAGGATTGACATTTTTGATAAATCAAAGGTAGAATCAAAAGCATGAAAGTTTTACACACAGCTAATCAAATTCAAGGAAAATATTAAGAATATGCAACTAATTTACAATGTCCTGGATGGACTTGTGGCGATGAAACAGCTTCAGCGTTTCTTCGCTATTTTAGGTTTATTCGTGGTAACATCTGCCGCATTAGGTTCTGTGTATTTTTTGTTTAGAACATATAACTATGTAGGTTTAGGTGTACTGCTGTTTATTTTCCAAATTTTAGTTCCTCGGGACTCAATTCTTGAACGTATAGAAATGAGAAAAATCCAAGAACAGGAAAAACAAGCTCAGGCAAATACTCAAGTTTCTCAAAATGCCTAAAAAATTATGAAAATAAGAAATCTGCTCTAGTACCGCAAGGCGGAATTAAGAATTAATAATTGAAAAAGCTGATTACACAGGCTTTTCAAGGATTTTTAATGGTTCATTTACTTACGCCAAGCTGTACTAGTTAATTATTTACCTCAACTAACCTAAAACCTGCTTTTATCTCTGTTGCTAATAACTTGGAAATAAAACTGAGATGCAATGAGGCTTAGGTTAAACTTTTTTTGCTAGTTAGAGAATTAAAGTCAAGGGAGCACAGAGAAGAGGTTTTAGGCAACTTTACTTTTCGTTACATATTTCGGTTTTTTTCCGTCCACCTACTTAGTATTAACAGCTAATAAAGTGTGGGATGTGGGTTTTATCTCTTGTGTTTTTTGACAGAAACAGGAAATTCTTGCTAAATTTGGAAAAATATTACTTATGACTGAAATCATCCATAAAGAAAGTGAATATAAGCTTGCTCAAGTAGAGGATAAATCAACACAAACTAGAGTTGTTATTGGTGATCATCCCTTAACAATAGATGAGGTTGTTAAAGTGGCTCGTCAAGGAGCGAAAGTCACGATCACTAATAACAGTGAAGTTCTGCAAAGCGTTCATAATTCCTGTGATTATATTAACAAAGCTGTCGCCGATGGAGAGCCTATCTATGGGATTACCAGTGGCTTTGGTGGTATGGCGAATGTGGCTATTTTACCTGATCAAGCCGTTGATTTACAGCATAATCTTGTTCGCTATCATAAAGCAGGTGTAGGACAGCTACTACCTTTAGAAGATGTCCGCGCTGCCATGCTTTTACGGGCTAATTCTCACCTCAAAGGTGCATCCGGTATTCGTCTAGAAATCATCCGCCGGATAGAGATATTTCTCAACGCTAATGTCACACCTCTTATATATGAATTTGGTAGTATTGGCGCTAGTGGAGATTTAACACCACTCTCTTATATCACAGGTGCCATATTCGGACTAGATGGCAGTTATAAAGTTGACTTCAATGGTGAAGTGATCGATGCCTTAACAGCACTACAACGCCTAAATTTAACGCCACTAAGACTTCAACCAAAAGAGGGATTAGCCATGATGAATGGCACCTCAGTGATGACAGGTACTGCTGTCAACTGTACCTATGATGCACGGACTGGACTAGCTTTATCTATGGGAATCCATGCCTTAATCATTCAGGGTTTGAATGGTACAAATCAGTCTTTTCATCCCTTTATCCACCAATGTAAACCCCATGTTGGTCAGGTTTGGACTGCTGCTCGAATGCTGGATTTGTTAGCAGGATCAAGTTTAATCCGCAATGAGTTAGATGGTTCTCATGATTATCGAGGACAACAACCAATTCAAGATCGTTATTCACTCCGTTGTTTACCTCAGTACATGGGACCGATTGTGGATGGTATTGAGCAGATTTGTAATCAAATAGAGATTGAAACTAATTCAGCTACAGATAATCCATTAATTGATGTTGCCAGACAAGCAACTTATCACGGAGGTAACTTTTTAGGGCAATATGTGGGAGTAGCAATGGATCAATTGCGTTACCACATCAGTTTATTAGCTAAACATCTTGATGTTCAAATTGCTCTGTTGGTTGCACCTGAATTTAGTAATGGTCTTTCTCCATCTTTAGTTGGTAATACTAAAAATTCTGTCAATATGGGGCTAAAGGCATTACAGATTACTGGCAACTCGATTATGCCATTATTAAGCTTCTATGGTAATTCTATTGTTGACCGCTTTCCTACCCATGCTGAACAATTCAACCAAAATATTAATAGTCAAGGATTCAATTCCGCTAATTTAGCACGGCGTTCAGTGGAAATCTTCCAGCAATATTTAGCAGTTGCTCTAATTTTTGGGGTTCAAGCAGTTGATTTGCGGACTTATATTCTGGCCAATCACTATGATGCTACTACTCGTTTATCAGATAATACTAAGGATTTGTATTGTGCGGTTAAGAAGGTGGTGGGAAAATTGCCTTCAGAGCAAACTCCTTTGATTTGGGATGATAACGAGCAATATTTAGATGAGTATATCCATTTAATTGCTCATAATATTTCTCAGGGTGGAGAGATTGTCGAAGCTGTTAAAAACTTGGTGTTTAGTTTGCAGTAACAAACAGGTTTTTATCTAGGTTTTAAAAATTATGAACATATCGCATCATTTAGAAAGAGGCTGTCGGCTATTTCCTCAAAAACCTGCTTTGGTATTTGAAGGTAAGTCTTTCACCTATAAAGCACTCGATGAAATGGTCAATCGAGTTGCTAATAGCTTACAAAAATTAGGAGTCAAACAAGGCGATCGCGTTGCTTTGTTTCTCCCTAATATTCCTGAGTTTGTTATGTCCTATGTCGGCATTCTCAAGCTTGGTGGCATTGTAGTTTCAATCAATACAATGCTCAAAGGGGATGAGGTCAAATTTATTCTTGATGACTGTACTGCCAAAATAGTAATTACCACTGCAGAATTAACCAAATATATCCCAGAAATAGAGCTATCAGCATTAGAGCAAATTATTATTATCCAAGGTATTGCAACTCAGGGAATAAACTTTGAGGAAATGATTGCTGAATCTTCTACAGATTTCTGTGCCATTGAATTAGATCCTCAATCTCCAGCTACAATTATTTACACCTCAGGAACTACAGGTTTTCCTAAAGGTGCAACCCTATCTCATAGCAATGTAATTTCTAATAGTTATGCTCAAAATCGCTGCTGTGGGATGAGTCCTAGCGATCGCCTACTCCTCTATTTACCTCTATTCCATTGTTTTGGTCAAAATGCCATTCTTAATAGTGGACTAAATGTTTGTGCCACTATTGTCTTAGAGCGAATGTTTCAACCTGACCAGTTACTAAAAACAGTGGCTAATCAACAGGTAACAATGTTTTTCGGAGTCCCTACAGTCTTTATCTTATTAATTAATAAAGACCTAACTAATCATGATTTGAGTTCAGTCCGCTATTACTTCGCTGCCGCTGCTCCACTACCTTTAGAAATTGCCCAAAAATGGCAAGAAAAATTTGGTTGTGTCATCCATGAAGGGTATGGTTTAACAGAAGCATCTCCATGTACCACTTATAACCATGACCTCAAATATAAACCAGGTTCAATTGGTGGAGCAATTGATAATGTAGAAGTCAAAATTATCAATTCTGATGGAACTGACGCTAAGGTTGGAGAAATAGGTGAAATTATAGTTCGTGGACCAAACGTAATGCTTGGTTATTGGAATCGTCCCGAAGAAACAGCTAAAACAATTCAAAACGGCTGGTTACATACTGGTGATATTGGTCAAATAGATCATGAAGGTTATCTTTATATCGTAGATCGTCTCAAAGACATGATTAATATTGCCGGGCTAAAAGTTTATCCCAGTGAAGTAGAAAATGTAATTTATCAACACCCATCTGTTGCAGAAGTTGCTGTTTATGGGATTCCTAACTTGTTGCAAGGTGAACTAGTTAAGGCTAATATTCGGTTGAAACCTGGTGAATCAGCTACCCAAGAAGAAATAATTAAATTCTGTGCTGAAAGGATGGCAATTTATAAAATTCCTCGAGTAGTTAAGTTTGTTGATTCTCTTCCGAAAAACCCTACTGGTAAAGTGCTGAAAAAAGCTTTACGAGAAGAGGAGTTAGTTTCTACCTCAAAATAGAAAAATCTGAATTATAACTAGTACATCACGGCGTAAATAAAGCAACCATATTCAATCGCCAAAAAGCCTACTGTATATTAGTTTTGACTTTTGACTTTTGACTTTTGACTTCCGCCCTGCGGTACTAGGTTGTCTCATAAATAAGACACTTTATGATTCACTTTCAATCATATTTTTAGCCTCTTTGCGAGAAATTAGAAAAAACACATAATACCCCTCTTCTGTCACTATCTAAAAACTAGACTAGCATTGGGTTTGTGATTTTATTTTTTGCTCTAGACTAAAAATCTCGCCTAGCAAAATTTATTTTCTATCTAGGGAAAGTGACAGAAGAAGAGTATTATTATGTTTTATATTTATCAAATTAAAGCCTATCAAGCTTATAGGCTGTTAGTTTGACAATATTTAATCAATTGATCAACCTGATCCCAAATCCGATTAGCTGGTGCTATTAAAGGTTTCTTTAATATCTTGTAGTCAAGTTTTTCCTGGGATGTATCAAGCTGAAACTCTAAAAAAATTTGCCCAATTATCGTATTGATTGTCACTGTCCCTTGATTACCCGGAGTGTGGATGATTCCATCTTCAGCTTCACTTTTGAATTTTATACATTCAAAAATTGCCTCTGTGATTCCAGAATAAGTTTTTACATTAGCCATAAATAAATTCCACGAAAACAACTTTGTATATGGTACTATATATAAGATTGTTTAGAAGTATTAGAAGACAAGATATCTGACTTTTTTAATCAGTCAGATATCTAAAAGATATAAAATTAGGACAAAGTAATGAGACAATTGTTTAAAATCTTTCTGCTTGCTGCTTTAGGAAATTTGGTGTTTTTAGCTGATGCCAGAGCAATCCCAAATGGTAACCTTAATATTGAAATTAGGGAACTTAAAAATCAAAAAGGACAAATTTGTTTAGCTATTTATTCTGGTGGTCGAGGATTCCCTAGTAATGATAAATTTAGTGTGCGAGCGCAATGCGTTAAAATAAAAGAAACACAACAAAAGGTAACTTTCAGCGACTTGAAGGCAGGTACTTATGCTGTTTCTGTATTCCATGATGCTAATCAAGATGGTAAGCTCAATAGTAATGCTTTTGGTATTCCAGTGGAAGGATTTGGATTTTCTAATAATCCCACTGTAATTACTAAACCACCTAAGTTTATTGAATCGGCTATTTTTGTGGCTGGCTCTAATACTAATATTCAGATTCAGTTGCAGTACCCTTTTGGAGGATAAACCCCTCATTAAAACTTCATTTTGTGTAGGTTCTTTTCTGCATCATAATTGTTTATAAGTGTCCAACTCACATTGATTACAAAGAAAAGGAGATATAGATTCATGGTTACTGTTATCCAGGAAAATGATCAAAAACCAGATATTCAAGAACAGGAATATGATGTAGTGATCATGGGTGCTGGTTTCGCTGGAGTTTGTCAAGCTCGTCATTTATTGTTGAAAATCCCTAATATTCGCGTTGCTTTAATTGATCCTCGTCCAGAAGACCGCACAGATAAAGACCTCAAAATTGGTGAATCAACTGTGGAAATAGCCACCCTCTTTATCTGTAAAGAGTTAGGTTTATATGAATATGCCATCGAAAACCACCCACCAAAATATGGCTTAAATTTTCACTGGGCTAAAGACTCATTAAACACAGAAAGTGTTAATGATTATTACCATATTTGGGCTAATAGACAACCCCCCATGGCTTCGATTCAAATGAATCGCTCCAAATTTGAACGCGATTTAATCGCTATGAACAAAAAAATGGGGGTAACTTATTACAATGGACGTGTTACTGATGTAGATTTGACACCAGGTGATGAAATCAAAACTGTCAATGTTAAGGTCGGTAGTCAGTATTTCAATCTCAAAACTAAACACGTTATTGATGCCGCAGGACGTAAGTTTATTATTGGGAAAAAGACAGATAATATTCAATTAAACCCAGAGGATCTTTTTGGTGTCAATACTGGTTCAGTATGGGTACGCATCAAAAATGTGGACCGTAATCTCTTCCATGATGGTTATGATCCCACTATGGGTAGTTGTAGTCATTACTATGCCACTAATCACTGGTTTGGTCATGGTCATTGGTTGTGGATGATTCCTACGGAAATTGATTCTAAAGAGTTGTCAATAGGTGTGATTTATCATCGGGATACAATCTCTGATGATCAGATGAATACTCAAGAAAAGTTTCATGCTTTCTTAAAAGCCAATCATCATGTTTTGTACAACTTAATCAGCAATAGTGAAAGTGTAGATTTTCACTATCGCCCACAAGTTGCTAGCTTCCCCAGCTTTGTAAACTTGGTAAAAACATTCATAGATAAAAATCTTAGTTTTAGTATTATCCCAAATATGCGATTGAGTTTTCTTCTCGCAGCTAAAGTGATTCTAAATTAAACTACTGACAACCATTGTTAATGTTCGTGCTGAAAATATCATCCAGAGGCAGTTAAAACCATTTTTTCTACACAAAGGTCAAAGGTACTTAATTATGACTAATTCTAATCCATCACCAATTCTCATTTTCTGCGAAGCGATAAGTTATGGACATAAAGCTCGTGCTTTAATTATGGCTAGATGGCTAAAACCATTAGGTCGTAAATTAATAGTTGCGTGCCCTGAAAATTCATCTGATATGTATACTGAGGATGGTTTTGAAACAGTCAAATTAGATACAGCAGAACCAGCCAAAATCTACTCTTGTTTATGTCAGGGTAGAGCCATGTATGTAACAGAAGAAGTGCTGAACTATTATCGGCAAGATGATCAACTGATAGCAGATATAAAACCATGCCTAATCGTCTCTGAATTTCGGTTCACTGCTCAACAACTAGCGGCAAAGTATGGTATCCCTTGTGTTTCTGCAATTGAGACAACTACCCATCCTAACTTTGAGCCAGATTTAAGTCTGCCAGACCCTTATGCCAAGCCTACTTTTATCCCGATTGAAATATTAGACTTTTTCTCACAAAAAACACCAATAGGTAGAATAGTTAAAGGTTTTGCGGAAGCAGACCTTTCTCAACCCATGCGACAAGCATCTAAAGCATACGGATTGGAGGTATTACCTAAATATTATGATTATCTTGCCAATGCAGATTTATGTCTGCTTTGCGATCACCCTGCAATGATTCCTGTGCATCCTTTACGACCACAGGATATTTATGTTGGAGCAATGTTATTGGAAAGTTCTGAACCATTACCATCAGAATTATCCCGACTTGATCCAAATAAAAAAACAGTATATCTTTGCCCAGGGACTCAAGGTTCGCTAAAAACTGACTTTGCAGAACCATATATTAATCTACTTTTAAAGGCAGGAATACAGGTGATTCTTTCTCGCGGTAAACGTCAATTTGATATCTCTATCAATCACCCTAATTTACTAGTCTTTGACTTTATTAATGAAAGTAAACTTCTCTCACAAGTTGACTTAATTGTCTATCCTGGTGGTTTAATGACCACATACCAAGCGCTATATAGTGGTGTACCTTTAATGGCGATACCAGCCCATGCTAACCAGCTCTTCTGCGCCCAATCAATTAAGCGTAATCATCTTGGATACTATATCCGTCCTTCTAGACTCAAAGTAGAAAAACTTATGGAATTGACTCTGGATTTACTTGATAATCAGAATGTTAAAGCTAACGTAAAAAGTATGCAACATCAATTAACTACTTTTAATGGTAGCCAAGTGGCTGTTAGTAGAATCAAATCTCTTTTAAATTAAACTCAATTTGCAGTAAATAGTTTTAACAGACTAACAGCGAATTAAATGCTGTTAGTCTCATCCCGGAAGCCAATACAAAATTCTGTTTACTTTGGTCATTAAATCAGTTTAATATGTAGTTAAGTAAAATTTTCATATTTATTGTCAACTGTAAAGGATTTTTCTCATTTTTTATGGTAAGGAAATTTGTTTTAAATAGTCCATTAAAATCACCTTTGTCCCGATCACTTATCGCCCTAGCTTCCATTACACTATTAGCTACTGGCGGTATTCTTATATTTAAAAAATTCAACCCTCCACAAGTTAGCCAACCTATAGTTTCAACTAACCCTCAGAATACAGATAATGATGTTGTCACTGCATTAGGACGGGTAGAACCAGAAGGTGAAGTCATTAAACTATCTGCTCCAGCTTCTATGGAAAAATTGCGAGTTGATCAACTCTTAGTAAAAGAGGGACAGAGAATCCGTTATAGACAGGTAATTGCTATTTTAGATAATCATAAGCGATTACAAGTTGCCATCAAACAGGCTCAACAACAAGTAAAAATAGCTCGTGCAAATCTAGCACAAGTTAAAGCAGGTGCAAAAGCCGGAGCGATCGCCACTCAAAAAGCTTCTATTTCTCGCGTAAAAGCCCAGTTTGTTGGCGATAGTACCGCTCTAAAAGCCACAATTGCTCGTTTAGAAGTTGAACTGCAAAATGCTAAAACAGAGTACCAGCGATATAACTCACTTTACCAAGAGGGTGCGATTGCTGCTTCCACTTTAGATAGTAAGCGTTTGACTTTAGATAGCGCTCAACAACAGCTAAACGAGTCGAAGGCCAATTTCTCGCGAATTTTGAGGACTGGACCCGAACAAATCAACGAAGCTGAAGCGACTCTCAATCAAATTGCAGAAGTGCGACCTACAGATATTCAGGAGGCTAAAGCTAGATTGGATAGTTCCATAATTGATGTAGAAAAAGCCAAAACAGATTTGGAATACACCTATGTGCGATCGCCTTTAAATGGCCAAGTGATTAAAATTAATGCCAAAGAAGGAGAAGCAATTGGTGATCAGGGAATTGCTGATTTGGGACGGACTGGTCAAATGTATGTTGTCGCAGAAATATATGAAACTGATATTGCTAAGATTAAATTGAATCAAATAGCTACAATTACTAGTGATTCCCTGGAAGGGAAGTTAATCGGACAAATAGATCATATTGGACTACAAATTAACAAAAAAGATGCTCTTAATACCGACCCAACAGCAGATATAGATGCCAGAGTAGTTGAAGTAAAAATTCGCTTAAATCCCCAAGATAGTCAACGAGTTAAAGCGTTAACTAGGTTAAATGTCAAGGTTTCAATTGACCTATCTAAATAACTAAAAATCGGGTAATCTTAGAGTAGATTTATAGAATTTTAAAGATCCTAAACTCGTCTAAATAGTTTGTTGAAAATAAACCTAATTTAAAGTTATAACCTGAAAATATGTTTAAGAAAACACCTTTAGCTTGGTTACAAGTTACACGCGAAAAAACTCGTTTACTAGTGGCAATATCTGGTATTAGTTTTGCCAACGTTCTGATGTTTGTTCAACTGGGGTTACGCGATGCTTTGTTTGATAGTGCTGTGCGCTTCCACGAAAGTTTAGAAGGAGAGATTTTTCTAATTAGTCCTCAGTCTGTAGCTTTGATTTCTATGGATCAATTTACTGAAAAACGATTATATCAAGCCAGGGGATTTAAAGGTGTAGAATCGGTTAGTCCTGTATATGTAGATTTTGCTCGGTGGAAAAATCCAGAATCGCGTAAAACTCGCAACATTTTTATCATTGGATTTAACCCTAATGAAAAAGTCCTTAATTTACCAGGTGTTCAAGAAAATGTCGATAAATTAAAAGTGCCAGATGTAGTTTTATTCGATGAGGCTTCTAGAAATGAATATGGACCGGTTGTCAGCGAATTTAATAAAAATCAAGCTGTGATTACAGAAGTGAAAAATCGGAAGATTACAGTTGAAGGATTGTTCACATTGGGTACATCTTTTGGTGCAGATGGTAACTTAATTACTAGTGAATTGAACTTTCTTCGTATATTTAATGTCCGCAGAACCAAAGGCTTAATAGATGTAGGTGTAATTAAAATAAAAAGTGACGCAAATTATCAAGATGTACTTAAAGAATTAAGAAATAAGTTACCTGATGATGTTAAGGTTGTTTCTAAAGAAGAATTTGCAGATTTTGAGAAAGGTTATTGGAATAGTAGTACACCTATCGGGTTTATTTTTGCTTTGGGTGCAGCTTTAGGTTTTATTATTGGTATTGTGATTGTCTATCAAATTATTTATAGTGATATTTCTGATCATTTGCCTGAATATGCAACTCTAAAAGCTATAGGTTATACAGATAGATATTTACTGTTTGTTGTTTTTCAAGAAGCCATGATTTTAGCAATTTTGGGTTATTTACCTGGAGTTTCTATATCTTTGATCGTTTATAACGGTATGAGGAATGCCACTCTTTTACCAATTATCATGACGGTAAGTCGTGCTTTATTAATATCGACTTTAACATTTTTAATGTGCTTTATCTCCGGTGCTATTAGTATACAAAAACTACGATCAGCAGATCCAGCGGAAATCTTCTAGCCCACATTCGGCACTTCATTTTGTAGTACAGACACAAGTGTAATAAGTAACAAAAACAGCTTAAATATAAACACATAACTAAGTTGGCAATAAAGGCATCACCGTGCAAAAATGGGAAAATTGTCCGCTAAGGCTGAAA
>NZ_VIKZ01000049.1:0-29125 GCF_009711985.1 Dolichospermum sp. UHCC 0260
GGGGAGTGTCAATAACTCACCTATTGGTAAGGAAGGAGATTTCTATTTAGACAGTGTTTCTCCGGGAAAATATCCAGCTAATGTGGACTATGAAGGGGGTATTTGTAATTTTGAGCTAACTATTCCCCAGTCTCAGGAACAAATGGTTAATTTAGGTAATTCAAAGTGTATCATTCCTTAACGATTACAGTATTGTAGGGTGCGTTAGGATGAAATCCGTAACGCACAGAATCCTTGATAAGTAGGTTGGCGTTGGAAATTGTCGTTATAGCACTAGGCTTGAGGCAAGAGGCAAGAGTAAAGAAGTTTTCAGCGATTTTACGTTTCTTGACACAGTTTGGTTTTATTGTGTTCACCTACTTACAATAAATGTTGTTTTACATAAAGGGAAGAGTAGAACCACCGGAGATAATATTACCCATTACCCATTCCTGATTTTGGACAAGAGTATGAAATTGCCAATTAGGATCAGTTTGAGGATAATCTAAACGGTAATGTCCACCTCGGCTTTCGGTTCTAAAAACAGCACTTTTCAGAATTAATTCCGCCACATCTAATAAATTACGAGTTTCTGCCCAAAGCCGCAATTCCTTTTCAATTTGTGGCTGTTGAAAATTAACTGATTGTGTTGGTTTTAAACTCAATAATAATTGACTTAAAGGTAAAGCTGCAAAATCTTCTTGCCAAGACTTAATTTGAGAAATAGCATTTTCTAAACTTGATTTTTCTCGACAAATACCCGCACTTTGCCAAACTACACGGGGTAAATTTTGGCGAATTTCTGCTAATTGTCTTTGTTGATTTTCCCACTCAATTAGAGATGGGTTAACTGCCAAACTTTCAGTTTCAATAATATTAGCAGATTCCTGTTTTCCCAGTTGCAATTTTTCATAGTCAACATTAGCCATTTGCGCCCCAAAGACAATACATTCCAACAACGAATTACTGGCTAGACGATTAGCACCATGTACTCCCGTACTGGCAGTTTCTCCAATGGCGTATAAACCGGGAATATTCGTGGCATTCATGACATCTGTGAGGATACCACCCATCCAATAATGGGCAGCAGGTGACACAGGAATGGGTTGAGTAAAGACATCAATGCCCCAATGTTGACAAACATTAATGATATTCGGGAAACGATGGCGAATTTTGTCAGCGGGAATGGGGCGCATATCTAACCAGACATTCGCTGTAGCCATATCAGCAGCCGTTTTTTGTAAATGACTGAAAATAGCTCGACTGACCACATCACGGGGTGCTAGTTCCCCTGCTGGGTGGTAATCAAAGGCAAAACGTCGCCCGGTGTCATCCACCAAATGCGCCCCTTCTCCACGCACAGCTTCACTAATCAGGAAACGTCCGGGTTTACTTAGGGCTGTGGGGTGAAACTGGACAAATTCTAAATCCCGCAGAATTGCCCCTGCCCGCCAAGCAATGGCTACACCATCACCTGTACTTACCTCTGGGTTAGTGGTTTGGGCAAATACTTGACCACCGCCACCCGTAGCTAAAATGACAGCCCTGGCTCTAATCCAGGTAATTTTACCTTGATAAAATAGGCTAGTTCCCAAACATTGACCGGTTTGGGGTTCTATCCATAAACTCAGAGCCAAAGCTTGCTGAATGACTTGAATATTCTGACGACGCAGGACTTGATCTGTAAGGGTGGTGGTAACTTCCCTGCCGGTGGTATCGGCGGCATGAAGCACGCGAGGACGAGAATGGGCTGCTTCTAGGGTTAAAGCTAAGTTACTGTCATGACGATCAAACGCTACGCCTAAGTTAACCAGGGATTGAATACAACTGGGGGCTTGTTCGGCGAGGAATTTGACAGCGGCGATGTCGCATAAACCAGCCCCGGCTTTTAATGTGTCTTCAATATGCAGTTGTGGCGAATCTTCTGGGGCTACGGCTGCGGCTATGCCACCTTGCGCCCAATCACTGGCGGATAGGGAAACTGTTTCTTTAGTAATTAAGCCGACTCGTAAATATGCGGGTAGACATAGGGCTGTATATAGTCCTGCTGCACCGGCACCGACTACTAAAACATCAAATTGGTTAGGAATATTTATATCAGGCAAGGGATAATTATGATTTTTGTGATTTGGATGATTTTTGGGATTTACAGCCCAAAATTTAAGATCTCAACTTAGGGTATGGGTAATTGGGAATATGTTTTCAATTCCCAATTCCCAGTCCTTAGTTATCTGTAGATACCGTTATTAATACGGTCGTCCCCTTCATTGAAGTTAGGCTCTAATTCTGTAACTGTAAAATTTGCTAAGTTAGCTTGCAAACGTTCTTTTTGTCTATCGGTCAATCCTGGCAGATTTAATACATCTTCTACTTTTTCGTAGGGAGCATTAGCGACAATCTTCTTAGCCAGGGTGGGATACAGTCCAGGAAAATCTTGGAAAGCCCGCATATTGGTATTGTTCAAATCAATTTTCTTGCCAAACTCTGTTGCCAACTTCTGATCTGCTTTGTTTTGGCGGGCAATTGCTAAAACGGGGACTTGATTTCCCACAAAGCTATTGAAGCCAGTAGCTTGGGCTGTTTGGGTAGTTCCCAACATTCCCCAACAACCTAGCAACAATGTAAATACACTGAATAAACGCACCAATGCTTTCACGATTTTTACCTCTTTTTTTCAAGGAATAATAAAATTTTGCAGCCAAAAGCTATGAACTTTAGGGCATAAGCCGGAAGTTTAAGGGTGTTAGAGTAGTTTATTTTCTAACTTGATCCTGGTTTCTTCATGGTTTAGCTTCATGGTTTCAGCTTGAGAGTTTGCACAACAGTCATCAAAAACTAATATACAGCGGATCAATATCCATAATATTTACGACTATTTGGTTTGATTTGACTTTTGCCAAAAATCTGACCTGATAGCACCTTTGCGCCCATTTTTCGGTGTTTACCTAAATTCATGGGAATTTCACGCCAGAACTGCTGCTAATAAGAAGAGACTGTCTACTAAGATTGTACTCAAAACTGCGCCGCCAAAGGCATACCAATGACATTGTTTATTGAGTAAAGAAGCTGTTCCTACAGTCATCAGAATGAGAGCAAGAATGATTGCCCAGGCTTGTCCCCAGGGTGTTTGGACTTGTGTTAGGGCATTCTGTAAGATTTGTGAAGCACCAGAGGGATCTGTTCTCATAATTTGTCGCCAATAAGGCATCAAATCCACTAAATAAAAATAAATATCGGTTAAAACCGTTCCTAGTAAAGAACCGAGGTAAAACCAATTGCCGACTTTACCCCAATTTTTCGCTAAACACCACACAGCAAAGGGTAATCCTAGTGCTTCTATAGGTATATGCCAGATTGGTTCATATCTTAACCAACCCCAATAAATTGCGCCTGTTAACCAAGTCCAGCTAAATCCAAAAAGTAAATCTCCCCACAGATAGGTTTGGGGACGTGACATTAATCTAATACTGATCCACACCCAAAAGCCTGTCATTAATACGCTAAGAGTGGGAAATGAGCGCACTAGTGGTGCTTCCATGAACACTGGTACTGATACTAAAAATACTGATGCTAAAAATATTAACCAACTTTGTCGGGAAGAGATAAAGTTTGGTAAGGAAGGATTTTTAAGGCTGTCATCAATATCTAACGTCGGGTTAGTAGCTGGATAGGAAGGAAATGTATGATTAATCAAAGTTTTTAATATTTGTTACTAAACTTTACTTATCTAGAGTATCATAACTGAAAATCCCCCCTAGGGGCATTTTGATTATACATAAATAACAACAAGATCCCCGACTTCTTAGAGAAGTCGGGGATCTGACTTTTGCAATACTATTGATAAATCACCAGATTAATCAAAGAAGTTGGGAGTCTTGTGATTAAACTATAAGTTATTTGTATGGGATTTTTGAAAAAAGGACTTTCTCAACTAATGGGAGTCTATTCTCATTATTATTGAGAATTTTATCAATATTTTAACGAGTTTTGGTGATTTCAGCTAGGGGGCTTGACAGAGTTTCGAGTTTTAGGTATGCTTATGATATGATTGGAAAAGTGTGCGCTCATATATATAAATCGAGAAACAAAAGTTTGTATCAAGAATAATCATTTTCTAATCTGCAAATATTGACACTGTGCGAATCGCTCCTCTCTCTATTTCTGGTAATTCCAAATCTTCAAAATTGGCAAAACGGTTTTCAATTAGAGTTGCTAAATTGATAGGATTTTGATGATTTTCTGAGAGAACAAGACGGAGAATTTCTGTAATTTCTTGTTCTAGAGAATGTCCATGTTTTTCGGCTCGTTTTTGTAACTGATTTTGCAGATCATCATCAAGGTTAGAGATTGTGATATTAGTCATAATCAATTTAGAATTAAAGGATATGTTTATTATACACTATCAATTTGAGTTTTTTTGTCTGAATCAGGATATCCAGGATTAAAAGATTTTCAGGATGTTGTTGTTTATTTGATGTGGGGATTTTGAGGATTTTTTTGTCTGAATCAGGATGTCCAGGATTAAAGGATTTACAGGATGTTGTTGTTTGATTGTCTATGAGAAGTACAGATTTTAGGATGTTAGATAATAAATTATCCGTTAAATTATTTATTGTCATTTATTGACTGTTGGTGTAACTGTATTTTATAATATCTCAATATTCACAGACAATTCATCAATAATAATCTGTCTGAATCAGGATAACCAGGATTTGAGGATTTTCAGGATGTAATTTTTTTATTGTTTAGGAAAAATGGCGATTTTTGGATGATAGATAATATACTGTGATTGTAATTATCATTTTTCAATATTCACAGACAATTCATCAATAACAATCCTGTACATCCTAAAATCCTGGACATCCTGATTCAGACAATTACAATTTCAGCATCCCACCAATAACCTACAAATAACAATCATGTAAATCCATGAACACATCTAATACCCAAAATCTAAAATTAGACGAAATTACATATATAATCAATGGATGTGCAATGAAAATACACCGAACTTTGGGAAATGGTTTTCAGGAGGTTATTTATCAAAGATGTATGGACATTGAACTCAAAAAATCAGGTTTAAGTTTTGGAAGGGAGGTAGAACAAACAATTTATTATGAGGGAGTTGAAGTAGGAACACGAAGGGCAGATTTTATAGTTGAAAATCAGGTCGTGGTGGAGTTGAAAGCGGTTATTTCTTTAGAAGATGTTCATTTAGCGCAAGCGAAAAATTATTTGGTTGCTTATAATTTTCCTGTGGGATTATTGATTAATTTTGGTGGGTTGAAGTTGGAATATAAGAAGGTTTTTAATCCTAGATTTCAGGGTTAATTTGTCTGAATCAGGATATCCAGGATTAAAGGATTTGCAGGATGTTGTTGTTGATTTGACGTGGGGATTTTGAGGATTTTTTTGTCTGAATCAGGATATCCAGGATTAAAGGATTTGCAGGATGTTGTTGTTGATTTGACGTGGGGATTTTGAGGATTTTTTTGTCTGAATCAGGATGTCCAGGATTATAGGATTTTCAGGATGTTGTTGTTTGATTGTCTATGAGAAGTACAGATTTTAGGATGTTAGATAATAAATTATCCGTTAAATTATTTGTTGTTATTTGTTGACTGTTGGTGTAACTGTATTTTATCATCTTTCAATATTCACAGATAATTTATCAATAAGAATTTGTCTGAATCAGGATAACCAGGATTTGAGGATTTTCAGGATGTTGTTGTTTATTTGATGTGGGGATTTTGAGGTTTTTTTGTCTGAATCAGGATAACCAGGATTAAAGGATTTTCAGGATGTTATTGTTTATTTGAGGTGGGAATTTTGAGGATGTTTTTTGTCTGAATCAGGATGTCCAGGATTAAAGGATTTACAGGATGTTGTTGTTTGATTGTCTATGAGAAGTACAGATTTTAGGATGTTAGATAAGTTATCAGTTAAATTATCCGCTGTTACTTCTTGACTATTACTGTAACTGGATTTTATAATCTTCAAATCTTCACAGACAATTTATCAATAACAATCCTGTACATCCTAAAATCCTGGACATCCTGATTCTGACAATTACAATTTCAGCATCCAGGGAAAGCGCATCTTATCAATAAGGGCGATTCAATCTCAATAATGACCAAAATATTCGCATTAACGACCACTTATTGACAATATTTTAGTCCATCACTATGATCCTGAAAAAATCAATCAAACGATAAATAGGGATTTCTTGGTTTATACATTAAAACGGTATTTTGTCAATAATATTTAGATGCGTTTCCCCTGTTTCAGCATCCCACCAACAACTTACAAATCACAATCCTGTAAATCCTAAAATCCTGGACATCCTGATTCAGACAAAAAATATGAATCAGATATTTTCATTATGTTGGGTTTCCTTGCGTCAACCCAACCTACTAGCTTTACACAACTCTATGATAAGTAATTATATTTTCTGATTCATCTTCCGGATCTGCAAGCCAGATTTGGTCTATAATAGGTGGAATATTTGCATTTTCAATAATTTCTATGATTTTCTCAGGAAAAAGAAAATCACCACCTATTTCTACAATTAGAATTTTTACACAGTCTATATATTCCTGAAATTTTTTTTCTGTATTTGCTAAATGTCTAGCTAATTCTTGAGAGATTACTGGTTCAGCTTCCATCATTTCTTTATAATAAATTGCAGTATCTTTCCATGAACCAGATAATTTTAGACCAGATTTATCTGAAGTATCATCACGTTCATTGTCTGGAATACGACGAAAGCAACAAGGAATAGGTTTATTAATGAAAATGATATTAGAAATTAAAAAGTCTTCAAGATTATTTTTAATGTAAAGTGTTATTTCTCTCGATAAACCATCTAATTTACTTTTGGGATTTTGATAAAGAATACTTTCATTGATGGTAATCTGATATAAATCTTCAGGTAGAGCATTCCTTAAATCTCTTTCAAAAGCTTTTTGAAAAGAACTAAAAAAATCGTGAAAATGTCTATGCTTTTGATAATAATCTTTAGGATAAACTATCTGTTTGCATTCAATGACCATTGATTGATCACCGGATGCTTCTAGTAATACCTCTGGTTGTTTTGTCTCTTTTTTGGAAATATCAAGACATTTAGAAAGACTATAATCTTTTTTATAAGTCTCATTAAATTGATCAGCAAAATCTTTTAATCCCTTGTTCCACTCGCATTTGCCATCACGAAAACAATGAAAGGACACCATATTATTTTATGATTCAAGAGTTTACCTTTCAATTATAGTCTCAAAATTTACATGATGCAAGAATAACTAAGGTATAAATATGAAGTAATATTATGGTTTATATTCTAGTAAAGAATCGTGCAGTTTTTGTCCCAACTCCATGTAAAATAAATATTCCGGTCAGTATTTCCTCGATAGCACTATTCCTTATTTAATATATTTATGCAAATCAAATTTCAAACCTTTACCGTCAACAAACGATTTCCCCTCACAATTAGTTGTAGGGTGCATTAGCCTCAGCTTAACGCACCTTATCCCACAATCAAAAAGGTGCGTTACATTTCATTAACGCACCCTACAATTAATTAACTATAAGCCTCCATCGGTAAACAAGAACAAACAAAATTCCTATCCCCAAAAGCAGCATCTATTCTCCCCACACTTGGCCAGAACTTATACTCCTTATTCCAAGGTGCAGGATAAGCAGCTTGTTCGCGGGAATAAGGATGATTCCACTCACCAATAATCAAACTTTCCGCAGTGTGAGGAGCATTTTTCAAAAGATTATCGTGAATATCCATCTTACCAGATTCAATTGCTGCAACTTCCTCACGAATCGCAATCAAAGCATCACAAAAACGATCTAATTCCTGTTTAGATTCACTTTCCGTTGGTTCTACCATAATTGTCCCAGCAACAGGCCAAGAAACAGTAGGTGCATGAAAACCATAATCCATTAACCGCTTCGCAACATCATCAATTTCAATCTGCGCTGATTTCTTCAAACTTCGCAAATCTAAAATACATTCATGTGCCACTAAACCATTTTTTCCCTGATACAAAACCGGATAATAAGACTCTAATTTCTTAGCCATGTAATTAGCATTCAAAATGGCAATTTTGGTTGCTTCCGTCAACCCATCTGCACCCATCATGATAATATACATCCAAGAAATCACTAAGATACTTGCACTACCCCAAGGTGCAGCAGAAACAGCACCCAAATCACCACCCATTCTCACCACAGAATGTCCTGGTAAAAACGGGACGAGGTGGGAAGCGACACCAATGGGACCCATACCGGGACCACCACCACCATGAGGAATACAGAAAGTTTTGTGTAAATTCAAATGACAGACATCTGCACCAATATCACCAGGACGACAAATACCCACTTGGGCATTCATATTAGCCCCGTCCATGTAAACTTGTCCACCGTGAGAATGAATGACGGCACAAATTTCTTGAATTGCTTCTTCAAATACCCCATGAGTTGATGGATATGTCACCATTAAAGCTGATAATTCATGACTATGTTTTTCAGCTTTGGCTTTTAAATCTTCAACATCAATATTACCATGATCATCACAAGCAACTCCCACAACTTTCATGCCACACATTACCGCACTCGCGGGATTTGTACCGTGTGCAGATTGAGGAATTAAACAAATATTTCGATGTCCTTCTTTGCGACTTTGATGATATTCATGAATTACCAAAAGTCCCGCATATTCACCTTGAGAACCTGCATTTGGTTGTAAGGAAATTCCCGCAAAACCTGTAATTTCTCCTAACCATGCTTCTAGTTGTTGGAATAGGATTTGATAACCTCTAGTTTGGGAAATTGGCGCAAAAGGATGGATTTTCCCAAATTCTGCCCAAGTTACCGGAATCATTTCTGAAGTTGCGTTTAACTTCATGGTGCAAGAACCCAAGGGAATCATGGAAGTTGTTAATGATAAATCCTTGCTTTCTAGTTGATGTAAATAACGTAATAACTCAGTTTCTGAATGGTAACGGTTAAAAACTGGGTGAGTGAGATATTTACTTGTCCGTGATAATTGAGAATGAGAAATTGCTAATTCTTCCACAGTAAAAGGTAATTGATCTTTCAATGCGAAAATTTGCCAAAGGTCAATTAAATCTGTTTCTGTGGTAGTTTCATCTAAGGAAATACCCACAGTGGAATTATCAAAAATTCTCAAGTTGATATTTCTCTCATGTGCAGCGTCGAGAATTGCTGCTAATTTGGTATTTCCTAATTCTACCCGCAAGGTATCAAAGAAGTTTTCCGAACTGATTTTATAACCTAAATTTTTCAGTCCTGCGGCTAAAGTTGCGGTAAGTTCATGGATATTTTGAGCGATCGCTCTCAATCCATCTGGTCCATGATAAACTGCATACATACTCGCCATCACTGCCAATAAAACCTGCGCTGTGCAAATATTACTGGTGGCTTTATCTCTGCGGATGTGCTGTTCACGGGTTTGCAAAGCTAAACGTAACGCAGGTTTACCATGAATATCCTTTGATACCCCCACAATTCGCCCTGGAACAAGCCGTTTATACTCTTCCTTCGTGGCAAAATAAGCAGCGTGTGGTCCCCCAAATCCCAAAGGAATACCGAAGCGTTGGGTACTGCCTACGGCAATATCAGCCCCTAATTCACCGGGGGGTGTGAGTAATAATAAGCTCAGAGGATCTGCGGCTACAGTCACCAATGCACCCTGAGCATGAGACTTTGTGATAAAATCGCAGTAATCGTAAATTGTCCCGTCGGTTGCGGGATATTGCAGAATCGCACCAAAGATAGTTTCGGAAAAATCAAAGGTTTGATGATCACCGATAATGATATTGATGCCTAAAGGTTTTGCGCGTGTTTGCAATACATCAATGGTTTGAGGATGACATTCACTAGACACAAAATAGTTATGGGATTTGTTTTTGCACACACCATAACTCATACTCATGGCTTCTGCGGCTGCTGTCCCTTCATCAAGCAAAGAAGCGTTAGCAATTTCTAAACCCGTTAAGTCAATAATCATGGTTTGGAAATTTAACAACGCTTCCAAACGTCCTTGGGCAATTTCTGGCTGATAAGGGGTGTATGCTGTATACCAACCGGGATTTTCTAAGATGTTGCGTTGAATGACGGTAGGGGTAATACAGTCATAATATCCCATGCCGATAAATGAGCGATAAACTTGATTTTTATCCGCTATTTGCTTTAATTTTGCCAGTGCTGCATATTCGCTTTGTGCTGCTGGTAGGTTGAGGGTTTGATGAAACCGAATTGCCTGTGGTACTGTTTTATCAATGAGGTCATCAAGGTTGGAAAGACCTAATATATCAAGCATTTGCTTGACATCATCAGGGTTTGGTCCAATGTGTCTTTGTGTAAAGTTGCTCAATGTGCTGGTTTGAGTGCGCGGGGGATTAGATACCACAAATTGTTCTCCAAGGAGTTCTGTATTAATATATTGTAATGATCACTTTTGGATATTAGGGTTTTTTCTAAATTTTGTTTCGCGCAAAGGGGCAAAGGAGCAAAGACGCAAAGGAAGAAAGAAATCTGAAGTTTAAGTATTGGTTGAATTTATTGATTGGTAATGTTTCCATTTTTGCTGTAATCGCTTTCTTTTTTCGGGTGTTAAGGTATGGAAGCAGTGAGGACAGGAAATATTTTTTTCATATTCTGGGGAGGTTTTATCTGTTTCGGAAATGGGATATCCACAACAAAAGCATAGTTCCTGATTTCCTGTTTCTAAGTCATGACTAACTGTGACTCTTTGATCAAAAATAAAACATTCTCCTTCCCATAAACTTTCTTCTGGGGGAATTTCTTCTAGATATTTGAGAATGCCTCCTTGGAGGTGATAAACTTCTTCAAAACCTTGAGAAAGTAAATAAGATGAGGCTTTTTCACAACGAATTCCTCCAGTACAAAACATGGCTACTTTTTTATGTTTTTGAGGGTCAAGATGTTGTTGTACATATTCGGGAAAGTCTCTAAATATTTGAGTTTGCGGATTTTCTGCTCCTTTGAAAGTCCCAATGGTGACTTCATAATCATTGCGAGTATCAATGACTGTGACTTCTGGGTTGGAAATTAAATCATTCCAATCTTCAGGTTTGACATAAGTTCCTACTTTTTCCGCAGGGTTCACTTCTGGTAATCCCAAAGTCACAATTTCTGGCTTTAACCGAATTTTCAACCGTTCAAATGGGGGAATTTCTGTGTAAGATTCTTTATGTTCTAAATCTGCAAACCGCGAGTCATTGCGAAGAAAGGCTAAAACTGTGTCAATTTGCTGACGAGAACCAGCAATTGTGCCGTTAATTCCTTCCTGTGCTAGTAAGATAGTTCCTTTAATTCCTTGTAACTCACAAAAGGACAATAAAGCTGCTTGCAGTTCATTACAATCAGGTAGACTCACAAATTTATATAGTGCAGCAACAACTGTCTGATTTTCTTGGTTCATAGTCTTGCCAAATTAATAATAATAGTTTATGATAATGTGATTATGTAAAATCAACCCTTTTTACATAAAAAACAGACTTGGGGGTTTAGCTCAGTTGGTAGAGCGCCTGCTTTGCAAGCAGGATGTCAGCGGTTCGAGTCCGCTAACCTCCATTAGACCTCTCCGAAAATGAATGTAGAGACGTTCTATAGAACGTCTCTACAAGAACGTCTCTACAAGGGTTTCAAACCACGCACATTTAATTACCGGAGATGTCTATTAATTATACAAAAGAAAACAGATAAATTCCTTTGCGTCTTTGCGCCTTTGCCCCTTTGCGCGAAACACAATTCATCTATCTATGTTTAAATACTAGTGAAAAGTTATTTGCTGGCATGGGGTGAGTTTGGTGCAATGTCAGGTTTTGGGCTTCTGCGGCTTTTACTACATCTTCTAAATTACGCACTCCCCAATCTGGATTCTGTGCTTGTAAAGACTCATCAAAATCAGCGTTACTGGGTGCGGTATGTTCTCCATTTTGTTTATAGGGACCATATAAGTAGAGTATACCACCAGGTGGCAGAATCCGTCCAGCCCCTGCCATTAGTCCTAAACAGGCTGACCAAGGGGAAATATGAATCATGTTAATATTGACAATGGCAGAAATAGGTGGTTGTGGTATTATCTCTTTTTCCACAGGCCAAATTGGTGAACTTGCATCTAAATCTAGGGGTGGCTGCATGGCTTCACAGGGAAAAAATTCAGTCCACGCGCTAATACTAGCACGCAGTTCTGGGTTAGGGTCGGAAGGTAGCCATTGTCGAGGTGCGAGGTGGTAGGAGAAAAATGTAGCGTGTTCACCTGTGCCACTGGCTATTTCTAAAATAGTCCCATGTTGAGGCAATATTTGTAAAAGCAATTCTAGAATCGGTTCGCGGTTGCGCTGGGTTGCGGGGGCAAATTTTCGCTGGTCTGCGGGTGTGTTCATTATGATTATGATAATTAAATTAGCAGCGATTTCTCAATTTTAGCTTTTTTCGCCATATCACAGGAGAACAACTTGCCTAAATCTATTCATTCCACCCAACCTCCGCTTAAATTTATTCCTCAACGGCATAATCCCTTTGTTGTGAAAATTGTATCTTGGTTTTTGCCTTTTATTTTGCGGGTGAGAACTAGACCTTGGCTACCTGCGGGTATTGTTAATGTTGAAGCTAAAAATGCGGAAGTATTAGCCAAGTTATACCACGATTTTCAAGCAGGTAAGGTCAGATTTTTAATTGCTTTTCGTCACCCCGAAGTGGAAGATCCTTTATCTATGTTATACCTGTTATCACGGATTGTTCCCAAGGTGGCAAGAGAAAAAGGAATTAGTCTCAAATACCCTGTTCACAGTCATTTTATGTATGAACGGGGAATGACGTTATGGGCAGGAAGTTGGTTGGGATGGTTATTTTCTCGACTTGGTGGTGTGCCGATTCGTAGGGGAAGACGCGTAGATAGAAATGCTATCCAAATGGCCAGGGAATTATTTGCTAATGCAGAAATGCCGATTGCGATCGCTCCTGAAGGTGGTACAAATGGACATAGTAGTATAGTCAGTCCTTTAGAACCTGGTGTGGCACAGTTAGGTTTTTGGTGTGTGGAAGATCTAAAAAAAGCTAACCGCGAAGAACAGGTTTTTATTATTCCTATTGGCATTAAATATAGTTATGTTAATCCCCCTTGGCAAAAAATAGATTGGCTATTATCTAAATTGGAAGCTGATAGCGGTTTACCTATAACGGAACTTAGTCAAACTGGAAAGGAACGGGAAGGAATTTTATATCAGCGGGTTTTGCGTTTAGCTGCATATCTAATTTCAGAAATGGAGGAATTTTATCACCGTTTCTATCATCAGGATTTTCCAGAGATTATCACTTCAGAGATTCCTATAAATGAAGTGTTAATTACTAGATTACACCGTTTGATGGACACTGCTTTGAAAATCACAGAAAAGTATTTTAATCTTCAGTCTCAAGGTAATTTTATTGATAGATGTCGTCGTTTAGAAGATGCTGGTTGGAATTATATTTATCGAGATGATATTGCCGATATTCCCAGTTTACCACCTTTCAAACGTGGTCTAGCTGATTGGATAGCCCAAGAAGCTGATTTGAAAATGCAGCACATGAGAATTGCTGAAAGTTTTGTGGCGGTTACTGCTAATTATATTCTCGAAAAACCCACTCCAGAAAGATTTGCCGAAACCCTTTTATTAATGTTTGATATGTTGTCTCGCATTCAGGATTCTACTTTACCAGGAAGACCACGTTTAGGTTTAAAACAATCCATGATTTCTGTTGGTGAACCGATTAATGTGAATACAAGATGGGAAAGTTGTCAAGGGAATAAACAAGCTTTGCGTAAGGGTGTTAGTGAGTTGACGCAGGATTTACAAGTGATGTTGGAGGGGTTGATTAAGGATTAAGTTCTACGCTCCAAACACATCACTACATCAATATAAAACGTTGACAGAGTAGGCACGAATGGCAGTGTCTACAGTTACAATTGTTAAATTGTGTTGTAAGGCTTGACAAATCAAAATCCTATCAAAAGGATCACGATGTAATAATGGCAAATTTAAGAGTTGAGCAACACTTTCCTCATCTAAAGTTAGAGTATTAATAAGGTGTTTTTGACGCTGTTTGGGAAGATAAATTTCAGGAGATTCTGGTAAAGGTAATTTTCCCAATTGATATTTAACAGTTACTTCCCAGACAGAAACACAACTTAAATATACGTCGTTGTTTAAATCCCGAATGCTATTCTGTAAATAAGTTGGTAATCTTTGATCACCACTAATGAACCATAAGAAAATATGCGTATCCAATAATAGTTTCATTTAGCCTCGAAACTATTCAAAATATCTTCAGGTAAAGGAGCATCAAAATCATCTGGAACGGTAAATTCTCCAGCACACAAACCATAAGGTCTGATTTTTTGAGAAGTAGGAGAAACTGGTTTAATTTCTGCAATTGGCTGACCTGCTTGCATGATAATAATACTCTCCCCTGCTGCTACTTGGTGAAGATAGCTAATTAGATTTTGTTGAATTTCATCAATTGTTAGGGTTAGCATCAAATTATTTTGAGATGAACTAATCTACTTTATTATATAATCACAAATCTGCAATTAACCTAGCCTTTCTCAAGAAAAATTTCAGTACGGTTTCCTCGCGGGAAACAATATCAACTCTACCTTCCATTCCCAATTGAATGTGACAGGGATTTTTTCCTTTACCTAAAACCAAAGTTTCTGGTTTAATAGTCACCTCATAAAAGGCATTTGGGGAAGTTGCTTTTGGACTAGTATTAGGACGAGAACTCGCCTCATTTGTGCTATTTTGTCGGGGAGTAATAGCGTCTGGAGAAATCGCCTCCACTTTGCCATTGAGAGTGCCATAATCCGGGTAAGGACAAGCACTAACTCGCATTTGGACTGGTTGACCTATTTTGAGCTTACTTTTCGCTTCAGATGGCACTGCTGCCTTAATAATCTGATTAACATTGTTAGGGACAATCTGCAATATCTCCTCCCCAGGACGCACCGTTTGACCAGAATTACGCAAGTTGATTTGAGAAATAATACCATCAGCCGTAGCCGTAATGGTAGTTTGATTTAGTTCAGTTTCCACTTGTTTTAGTTCGCTGGTATCACGTTCTAGCTGTTTTTCAGCTTCCATGCGTTGCTTAATCATCGCTTGATATTCTTTCTCTAAAGCTGCTTTGTTACTTTCACCAGCAGCTTGTTCTTGGGCTATGCGCTCATTAGCAATTTTTACTTCAGCCTTACTGGGATTTAAGGCAGCTTTAGCACGTTGCTTTTTAGCGATCGCCGCAGATAGTGCTTGTTCTTGCTGTTTTGTAGCTAACTGTGCTTCCTCTAATTGATTCTTAGACAATGCTTCGGCTAAACTCTCATATCGTTTTTGCTTTAACTTCGCTACATTCAAAGCTGCCTCAGTAGAATGGAGATTAGCATCAGCTTCTTCAAGTTCAGAAACAGTGGTAATTTGTTTATCGTGATATTGCCGTTGGCGATCGCTTAATCCGGCTTTGGCAGCATTAACAATCCGATTAACTTTATCAGTTTCGGCTCTAATTTGACTGTCAAGAATTTGCATTTGAGCATGAATTTGTAATATTTGCAATTTACCTTGCTGAATATTAGTTTGCAGTTGATTTTTTTTAGTTTGCAAACGAGAGTCATCAATAATAGCAATCTGATCTCCTGTTTTCACAACTTGATTTTCTTTGACATAAATCTGCATAACTTTACCTTCAGTTGCAGCCTGAACAATTCGCAATTCTCCAGATGGACGTACAACCCCCTGTCCTTGGATTGTCACCTTATATTTAGCAACTGCGGCTACAGGAATAGCTAGTCCGAGAACGCAGAGAATAAACATACCGCCAAAGGTAGTCCAACGAGCAATTGGCGGCAGGAATTCATCTGTTTGAATAGGGGGTAAAAAGTCATTTTTGCTAGTCATGGTTACTCCAAAATTTACAATGTATGCAGAGCAGCAAAATTCTCGTTCCCATACTCTGTATGGGAATGAATTCTAGAAGGCTCTGCCTTCCTTCAATAACATTAGAGGCAGAGCCTCTGCGATAGCATTCCCAGTCAGAGACTGGGAACGAGTTATATAATCCTTAATCTAAAAAGTCTAAATGTTCGCCAGGAATTTTAGATAAATCTGCTGGTGTGCCTTGGACTTTTAACCGTCCTTGTTCTAAAAATACAATCCAATCTGCACACTGGATTACCTTGGGACGGTGACTAATTAAAATAGTGGTTTTACCCTGACGATATTCTAAAAGCCTCTTGAGTATTTGGGCTTCACTCACTGGGTCAAGTGCGCCTGTAGACTCATCTAAAATCAACAGAGGTGGGTTAGTAACTATGGCTCTAGCGATCGCTAATCTTTGTTTTTGTCCTCCCGAAAGATTAGCTCCAAATTCTCCTAAAACAGTTTGATATTTATCAGGTAATTCGCTAATAAAATCATCTGTCCCAGTAATTTGACAAGCTTTGACAATTTCCTCAAAACTGATATGAGGATAGCTAAAATGGAAATTGTCAATAATAGAACGACTCCAAAAATGTGGTTCTTGAGGAATTAAAATTACCTGTTGTCGGAGACATTCCAAAGATATATCCTGTTGATTATAAAGTCCATAACGAATATTTCCTGACTGTGATTGATATAAACCAGTCATTAATTTTGATAGGGTACTTTTACCACAACCAGATTTACCAATTAAAGCAATGACTTGACCACCAGGAATAGTTACAGAAAAATCTTGCAATAAATCAACTCTACCTGTGTGGTGAAAATTAATTTCCGTGCAAGTAATCTCTGCATTCGCAGGAATTTCTACCCACTGTTTTTTCAAATCATTTTCATCTTCTGGAGTCGCATCAATCACTTCTGTCAGCCGTTGAATAACTATTTGGGAAGTAATAAATTCATCTACTAAGCCAATGACAGAACTCAAAAAGCCGAGAAGATTATCACTCATGCCATGATAAGCCATCAATTGTCCGATTGTTAAAGTCCGATTAATGACTAAATAACTACCAATCCAGAGAATACCAATATTAATAAATGTCGAAAGAATACTTGTAACTGTACTGCTATAAAGTCCTAGCTGCATAGTAGTCCAGGACAAGTTAGCCAAACGACCAAAATTTCCTTGATATTCTTCCCAGGCTTGGGGTGTAGCTTGGGTAGTTTTTAAGACTTGTACTCCTCGAAATGTTTCCACCAAAAAGCCTTGGTTTTCTGTACCAGAAACAATCATATTGCGGGTTTTCTGTCGCAGTGCTGGTAAAAAAAGCCAGTTGACACCCGTAATTACGATAAATGCAACTATAGAAGCTAGAGTTAACTCCCAAGTATAAAAGAGCATAAAGCCCAAGGAAACTACAGCAATAAAAAATTGACTGGGTAATCCCAAAACAATTTGGGAAACTAAATTATTGATAGCGTGAACATCTGCAATGCGGCTGACAACTTCCCCGCTACGTCGTCCTTCAAAATAAGATAGGGGTAAATGTAAGAGTTTGCGCCCGTATTCTAGGATTAATCCTAATTGTAATCTTTGTCCGAAATGACCAATTAGGTGGGATTGTACCAAACTAATGGCGCTTTTAATTAAGTTCATGGCGATAACGCCAATGGCGACGGTGGTTAATAGTTGGGTATCACCACGCACTAGGACATCATCGGTAAGTAGCTGCATCATGAAGGGAGATGCCAGGGAAAGTAGTCCAATAGCGATATTTAGGGAAATGGCTTGGGCTATAATAAAGCGATAGGGATAAATCCGTTGCAGATAACGACCAAAACCAGCAATTTTATCTGATTCTTGTTGATAAAAGCGGCTTTCATCTGGAAGCAGCAGCAACATTACGCCATTATTCCAACCTGTTATTAACTCCTGGTGAGTCAAGTAAAGGATACCAACGCTGGGGTCGCCAATGACATATTTATTGCCCTTCTGCCCGTATAATACTACCCAGTGGTAGCCTTTCCAGTGAATAATCGCAGGGAGAGGAGTTTGATCTAATTGGTTGATGAGTTGAGGAGAGGCTTTAACTTGTCTAGTATGGAATCCCAGGGCTTCTGCACCCCGTCGTAATCCTAACAAAGTAGTTCCTCTCGCCCCAGTACCAACAGCTTCGCGCACTCGATTGAGGGTAAATGTGCGTCCGTAGTGTTGGGAAATCGTGGCTAAAGCGGCTGCACCACAATCTTCTTCACTGTGTTGAAGGACTATTTTGTATTTCATTTTCTGGCGTGATTTTTGAGGAGAAAATACAGTTGAATAAATTGACTGTATTGAATGAGGATTTACGCAGAAAAAGAGGAGTACGGCATAATGCACGCTACTAGTTAATGATGATGAAATCATTAAATCATTTGTGTGTACAATTTTCCGCATTATCTATTACTAGCGTTAAAATAACCTATTAGCCTACCGCATAGAGTTCTATATCAAATGGATCGGAAGTGGATTTGTTCTCTCTAAATGCATACACTCTTCCAGAATCTAAATTGTACTCTTTCCAGTTAATGACATCATCTCTTTCGTCTGTGTCAAATTTAATTGTTCCTTTACCAAACGTAGTCCATACGGAAGAAGTTCCAGGTTTTGCAAACTCCCGCTTTGTCCGCGTACCATCAACATAATAGTAGATATTGCCTTCCGTTTCGTTCTTAATCGTAAATCTCTCATAGCCACCAGAAATTATTTCCGCAGCTTGTTCGTCAATTTCTTGAACCAAACCAAAATTCTGCAAGATACTTTGGTTGTTTAACAGGGCTTTTTCTGCTGTGATAGCCATTTGATTTTCTCCTAAAAGTTGGTGTTTAGGAAATACGCATTTCCGAGATAAAAAAGGGGGAACTCAGACAATTACATTCCCCCCGATGTGTGTACACTGAGAAAGGCTTTAAAATCCCTCTGGGGTTAGGTTATGCGTTGATTTTTCCACATAACGTCAAAAATCAAATTAGCCTATCGAATAGTTATATTCCCGGTCACGATCACGGTTCCAGTCCCGATCATGGCGATCACGGTCATGATAGCGATCACGGTGATGATGGCGATCGCAGTGATGATGGTGACCACCAGAAATTATTTCCGCAGATTGTGTGTCAAGTTCTTCACCAAAAGCAAAATTTTCTAAGATACTTTGGTTATTTTGCAGAGCTTTTTCTGCTGTCATCGCCATGTGATTTTCTCCTAAAAGTTGGTGTTTAGGAAATACGCGCAATATTTACAACCTTGATGTCATAGAATAGAAAACTACCAGCCCCCACATAGTAGTCGTTCTTGCAAAGTGGACATAAAGGTAAAAAGCAAAGGTTTTATTTTGAGGGGATATTATTCACTCCTCTATTTTCAGTATATGAGGAAAAGAATATTTTTCAAGATGAATTAGACAATTTTTATTTTTCTTTTGTTTTTCGATTTATTGTGATAGATTCTGAATTGTTCTATCGTGATTAGCTGATTTTTGATGAAAAAACTGTTTTAAAAAATACCGTTTTTGATATTTTCCTTGAGTTTTAATCTAAAATATCCGGTATAAATGCAATATCTCTTATTTATGCTTCAGTTTTTTCACGACCATTTCTTTCACGTTTGAGACTTTCTTCTAAAGCCTCGATTTGTTCCCGACGGGCTTCTAATTCTAAACTACGACGGGCTAAATCAAGATTTAGCAAGGTTAAACTTTGCTGCCAATTCTCTATTTTTACCGCTTCTTGTTTGAGAAATTCAGGAGTAATTCCCGTAGAAATATAGATTTGTACTAGATTAATTACCCAATCAGTAGCATCTTCAATTGTTTCAATTTCACCTGTAGGAGATAGTTTACTAAGACTAATAAGTTATTACTTGTAGCATGACCTTTGCCTCAAAGAATTAAAGTTTCTTCCGAAATTGTTAACCAAAAGTTCTGTGATTCTTGTCGTGCTAATAAACGTAATTGATATTGATATAAAAAATCATTTTTATGTACTTGGGCAAGATATAACATAATTTTTAGGTAATAGGTAATAGGTAATAGGTAATCTTCCCAATCACCAATCACCAATCACCAATCACCAATCACCAATCACCAATCACCATCTACGATAACGTCTCTAGACGTATGCGTAAAATTTCTGCTTGTTTTTGTGCTTCTACTAAAGTCTCTCTTGTAGTCTGAACTACATCTGCGGGGGCTTTATCCACAAATTTAGAATTGCTTAATCTCGCACTTAAAGATTGAGCTTCTGCTTCGGCTTTTTGCAAGCTTTTCTCCAGTTTCGCACGAACGACTTCAATATCTACAACTCCTTTTAAGGGAATTACTACCTGTACAGTCCCGATAACACCAGCAATGGAATTTTCTTTTTCCTGGGGTACGGTTGGTAGTAATTCTGGTTCAATTGGTGTTTCATTAGATGGAAAGTATTTTGCAAATAACTCTTCTCTTGCTTCAGATTTGAGTAAATAGCGGATAATAAACCAACCTACATAACCCAAACCAACTATTTCAAAGCTGGTTCCAAAGAAGGGAATATCTAACGCAGTGTTTCCCACAAATATAGCTACTTTTAAGCCGATAAGGGCGACAACTATTAAAGCAATGATCTTGATTCCACGCCAATATTTATTATCTTCAACTTGTGCAATCTCTTCGGGAATCACAACAGGATTAACATCAACAATTGTTAAAGTTTCCACTTTGGCTAAATCTTGAATATAAGTCTGTCCCGCAGTGAGAATAAATCTTTCACTTGCGCTTTCACTTTGCAAATTTGCAGTAATTTTTACCCCTGGTTTAATATCTGCTTCTGCCCGTAAATTGCGAATTGTGCGAATTGTGCCAATTAATAAATCAAACTGTGTTTCCAAAGCTGAATCAATCAGATTATCATCGGCTTCAGGATATGCTTGTAAAGGTAAAAGTTGAGGATTTTCTGCGGGTTGTTGAGTGAGAGTTTGCCAAATTTCCTCTGTAATATGGGGCATAAAGGGATGGAGTAATTTTAAAATCCCTTCTAAAATGTAGGCAATGATTTGTTGGGCAACTTTGCGAGATGTGGGTTCTGCATCTTTCTGTAATCTGGATTTAACTAACTCAATATACCAATCACAGAAATCACCCCAAATAAATTCATAAAGTCCTTTTGCTGCTTCCCCTAAACCATAATTATCAATGTCATGATTTGTTTGTTTAACAACTTGGTTAAAACGGGAAAGAATCCATCTATCACTTAATTCTGTGGGAACTGGTTGACCTAATTGGGCTGGAGTTTGTCCATCCAAATTCATCATCACAAATCGGGCAGCATTCCACAACTTATTGGCAAAATTGCGAGAAGCTTCGACAGAAATAGATTCATCTTTTTTCCGGTCATATTCTAAGCGAATATCTTGACCTGCACCGGCAACTTCCTTAATTAAGGTATAGCGTAAGGCATCAGTTCCATATTTGGCAATCAACAATAAAGGATCAATTCCATTATTTGCCGATTTCGACATTTTCTTATTATTTTCATCTCTGACCAAACCATGAATGTACACAGTTTTAAACGGCATTTTTCCGGTAAAATGTGTTCCCATCATTGTCATTCTGGCTACCCAGAAAAAGATAATATCAAAACCAGTAACGAGGGTAGCAGTAGGATAATATGTGGCTAGATCTTCGGTTTCTTCAGGCCAACCTAAAGTAGAAAATGGCCACAGTCCCGAAGAAAACCAAGTATCTAAAACATCGGGGTCTTGAACTAATTTCACATCTTCCCCAAATTGCAATTTGGCTTTTTGTAGCGCTTCTGCTTCATTGCGGGCGACAAAATAAGGTGTGGAGTCGGTAATTTCTCCTTCAGTTTCGCTGACAGCATACCAAGCGGGGATTTGATGCCCCCACCACAACTGGCGAGAAATACACCAATCACGTAGATTTACTAACCAATCACGATAAACTTTATGCCAACGTTGGGGGACAATTTCGGGGGAATCTTGGTTATCGAGGAAATCTAAAGTTTTATCAGCCAGGGGGCGGATTTTGACAAACCATTGGGTAGAAAGCAGAGGTTCAACAGGGACTTTTCCGCGATCGCTATAAGGTACTGTATGTTTATATTCCTCAACTTTGACTAAAACGCCCTCAGCTTCTAAACGGGCTACCAAATTTTTCCGCGCCACAAAGCGGTCTTGACCTTGGAACTCACCCGCATTTTCATTTAACGTGCCGTCCTTGTTCATAATATTAATGAACGGCAAATCATGACGTTTACCCATTTCAAAATCATTGGGGTCATGGGCTGGAGTCACCTTAACGCAACCTGTGCCAAAAGTCGCGTCCACCAATTCATCACCAATAATGGGGATTTCCCGGTTCATAATTGGTAAAGTCACGGTTTTCCCAATCAGGTGTTTATATCTGTCGTCATGGGGGTTAACAGCCACACCTGTATCACCTAACATGGTTTCGGGGCGAGTTGTCGCCACTTCCAGAAAGCCAGAACCGTCGCTGAGGGGATAACGGAAATACCACAGATTCCCATTTACCTCTTTGGGTTCGACTTCCAAATCAGACACCGCTGAACCAGAAGCGGGACACCAATTGACTAAATAGTTACTACGATGAATTAATCCTTCTTCATGGAGGCGAATAAATGCTTCTAAAACAGATTTTGATAAACCTTCATCTAAAGTAAAGCGTTCCCGCGTCCAGTCTACGGATACACCTAAGCGTTTTAACTGATTAATAATTGTGCCGCCGGATTCCGCTTTCCATTGCCAAGCCCGTTCTAGGAACTTTTCGCGCCCTAAATCATGGCGAGTTTTGCCCTCGGCTTTAAGTTGCTTTTCTAAAATCGTTTGGACTGCAATGCTGGCGTGGTCAGTTCCCGGTAGCCACAGGGTGTTCCGTCCTTTCATGCGGTGGTAACGCACCAGGGTATCAATCAAAGCCCCTTCAAAGGCGTGACCCATGTGCAAACTGCCAGTCACGTTAGGTGGAGGGATAACGACGCAGTAAGGTTCGCCCTTGTGGTTGGGGTCAGCTTTGTAAACTTGGTTGTCTTCCCAGAATTTTTGCCATTTGGCTTCTGTGGCAAAGGCTTCGTAAAGACTGGGGAGATTAGGAATAGTTAAGGTCATGCTGGGAATGGTAAGTTTGTAAGGATTCTACTAAATTTTGCCACAGGCTTAGAAAATCTTTGTGATTCAGTTCTGGTTAATTAACAATAGACATCTCCGAAAAAGAATGTAGAGACGTTAAATAGATCCTCACTACAATTTATAAGCGATTATAGTTTTTACTTCTATAGGACTTCTATTTGATTTTTGGCGTTGCTGATTTGAGGTATGAAAATGATTTTTGATGATTTCAAAACCCTTGTAGAGACCTTCCATGGAAGGTTTCTACACCTAAATTCATACCTGGTTTCAGCAACGCCTGATTTTTGATAGCTTGCGTGGCGTAGCCATGACTCAGTAGGTATCAATTCTGTCTTTCCTGTTCCCTGTTCCCTGTTCCCTGACCACACAAGTAAATTCACATTTATTAACGGGCTGCCTTTATCACTGGACAGGCTACCATCCGTACTGGTATGACTAAAGTGGGGATACCGGGTGTTACTATTGGCTTACAGGCAGAAGATCCAACCCTGGCAGACCTACTGAAACTTGAGGGCTACACAACCGGTCAATTCGGCAAGAACCATCTTGGTGATTTAGATCAGTTTCTACCCACAGCCCATGGATTTGACGAATTTTATGGCAACCTTTATCACTTGAATGCTGAAGAGGAACCTGAGAACGAAGACTATCCACCTGTGGGTAAGTATAAAAGCTTAGATGCCGCGCGTCCAAGGGGTGTACTTCATAGTTATGCAGGTAAAGATGCTCATTTGACAGAATTATGCACAGGTGGTGGGTATGCGGATATAAGTCCTAGTCCTAATCCTGATCCTGATCAACCTGAGCTTAATGAAAAAACTCTTGATCAACGAATCTGCGATACTGGTCCCCTAACTCAAAAGCGGATGGAAACTGTAGATGAAGAGTTTTTAGGGGCCACAAAACAGTTCATTACAAACGCAAAAAGCGAAGAAAAGCCGTTTTTTGCCTGGTTTAATACCACTCGTATGCACGTCTTTACCCACCTAAAGGATGATTCTAAGGGAGTAACTGGACAAGGGATTGAAGCAGACGGTATGGTAGAACATGATGGTCAGGTTGGTGAACTTGTTCAATTTATCAAAGATCAAGGCTTAGACGATAACACTATCATCATCTATACCACAGACAATGGCGCGGAAGTATTTAGCTGGCCAGATGGTGGTACAACTCCTTTCCGTAGCGAAAAGAATACTAACTGGGAAGGTGCTTTCCGTATTCCAGCTATCATCCGTTGGAAGGGTCATATTCCTGAAGGTGTTGTCTCTAACGATATTATGTCTCACCTAGACTGGGTGCCAACTTTGATGGCTGCGGCTGGTGTGACAGATATCAAACAGCAACTTCTTAAAGTCAAAGACCGAGAAGAAACCATTAAAGAACCCATTCCTACAAATAAATATGAGGAATTTGCTGACGAAAACAAGGGTGTTCACTTAGACGGTTACAACTTCTTACCGTACTTAACAGAGACAAGATCATCTCTAAGTACAGAATATCCAAATGAATTCTGCCATGACATAAATACGGAAACAACAAAGCCTAATGATAACGACCCAATTTGTTCACCTCGTCATCAGTTCGTCTACCTCACAGATGACGGCTATCCAGCAGCAATGCGCTATGATGACTGGAAACTGTTGTTTAGTGAGCAGCGTGCAGAAGGCTTTAATGTTTGGGAAGAACCCTTTGTGGAGTTGAGAGTTCCTAAGTTATTTAACTTACGCCGTGATCCTTTTGAGAAAGCTTACGTAGAGTCCGATAATTACGTTGATTGGCGTTTCCGTCGAATTTTCTTAATTGGTGATATGCAGCTACGTCTAAAACAATTTTTGGATACATTCAAGGCAGATCAATATCCTCCTCGTCAAAGACCTGCTACTCTTAGTGTGAAGTACATGGTGGATGAGATCCTCAAAGACATACAGAAGACATACGAGATAGGGCAAAAATCTCAGCCTTCAGTTACGCCCAGCGAAGCAAAACTACCATCAGAGTTTGGTGTAGTTGTTGACCAACTAGGCAAAATTGTAGACAAGTTGAGAACCATTTCTAATAAGTGAGTCTACTCAGTGGTTAATTTTTTGACTACACTACGGTGTAAGCAAAATTAAAAGTTAGGAGGATCTCTGAAAGGCTATTGATCCTTGATCCTCCTGATTTTCTTGACAAAAATCTTACCTACATTCAAGGAGAAATATAATCATGTCTACTGTTTTAAATTCTTGGAACGATAATTCTAAGAATAAGGAACAAATCATAACTTTTGTGGAAAAAATCACCACAGAAGGATCTGATTATTTTGTGCCAGTGGAAGATCGTATTGCTGTTTTTGATAATGATGGAACTTTATGGGCTGAACGACCTAATTATTTCCAAGCAGACTTTATAAAGTCACAGACTGAAGGAGAAGAAGCAGCAAGAAATGTAATCAAACCAGATTTAAGTCAATTTCCTGAAAATATCCGCAAGGCAATAGAAGATTCTGAGGGAAATAAAGATTGGGAAGGGATTAAGTTTCTTGTTGATGCTTTCCAACAAATCTCAACAGATGAATACATCACAAAAGCTGGAGAATTTGTTAAACAGAATCACAGTTCTATTTCTTTCCCTAAGGACGATCAGAGCTTTGTTAGGTTTGATGCTCCATATATAGACCTAACTTTTAAACCTGTAATTGAGTTAGTCCAGTATCTCCAGTCAAAGGAATTTCAAGTCTATATTTGTTCTGGTGGTGAGGTTCATTTTGTTCGCTCTTTTGCCGAAGAAGCCTACGGTATTCCCCCTCAAAATATCATTGGTTCAGCCTTCTTCAGATTGTTTGATCAGCAAGATGGTGGAGTGTTGGTGCGTAAACCGATTCTATGTCAGTATAATGATGCAATGGGTAAACCATCAGGAATTGAACTTCATGTTGGCAAAAGACCAATTATTGCAGTGGGTAATTCTAGTGGTGATTACCAAATGTTTCAATATACTAGTACTGCACCAGATAAATCTTTGATAGTATTGATCAATCACGATGATGAAGAACGTGAATATTGCTACAACAATGTTCCCCACGCAACAGAGAATAGTGAACCTCTGAATCAATCTCTAGACTATGCTCAGGATCATGAGAATTGGCTTGTTGTCAGCATGAAAGATGACTTTAAGACGATTTTTGAAAAAAATCCACCGCGACTATCAGCTTCAAAAAGTAAAGTTGCAAAAACTTCAATACCATCGGAGCTTAGTGCAATGATTCAGCAACTAGACAAGATTGTAGACAAATTAAAAGACCTTTGTAACTGAGTTCACCCGGTTGTTAAATTTTTGAATACACTGCGATGTAAATAATATTAGAAATCAGGAATATTTGTACAGATATTAATCTTTGATATTCCTAATTTTCTCTAAAAAACGTATTACTATTAACCATTAATAGTAATTAGTAGCTTGAGTAATATCCACCTGACAAAGATTTAAATCAAGAGATTGTATTGTTTAAAAATGAAAATAGTTATGAAAAATATTTGGTTAAAATCACTAATTCTTAGCTTGTTAATCATAGGCCTGTTTTTCGGGTTTTCCCCAGAAGTCAAGGCATCTTCTCCAGAACATAGCTGTCCAGAGGGAATGGTATTTATTCCTGGTGGAACTTTTAATATTGGTTCAGATGCTCACTACGATTCAGAACGTTCTGCTGAAGATATTACCGTTAATAGTTTTTGTATGGATAAATATGAAATTACTAACGCCAAATTTGCCCAATTTGTCAAAGAAACCGGCTATATTACAGTAGCAGAACGTCCTTTACCAAAAGATCAATTTCCTGATTTATCAGATGATAGTAGAAAACCGGGTTCTTTAGTCTTTCAAATGGCAGACCCAGAAGCGAAAAGAGTCCGCTATTTAAGCTGGTGGAAATGGACTTTAGGTGCAAATTGGCGACATCCTTTCGGAGCCGATAGTAATATTAATGGTAAAGACAATTATCCCGTTGTTCAAGTTGCCTATGAAGATGTTAAAGCTTATACCGAATGGGCAAAGATGTCACTACCAACAGAAACTCAGTGGGAATATGCGGCTCGTGGGGGACTCAATCATGCTATTTATAGTTGGGGTGAACAATACTCGGAAAAGAAAGCTAATACCTGGCAAGGATTATTTCCAGTTTTCAATACTAAAGCAGATGGTTATATTGGCACCGCACCTGTAGGGTCTTTTCAGCCTAATGGTTATGGATTATATGATATTACTGGTAATGTCTGGGAATGGACTACTGATTGGTATCGTCCTGGTCATGACCATAAGAGTCACACTTCAAATCCTCAAGGTCCTTCTAAACAAGAAAGCTTTGACCCAAGAGAGCCAGGAGTTGCTAAACACGTTATTAAAGGTGGGTCTTATCTATGCGCTCCTAATTATTGTAGTCGCTATCGTCCTGCGGCCAGGGAGTCTCAATCACCAGATACAGGAACAACACATATTGGTTTTCGTTTGGTAAAATTACTTAACTAATTATCTGCGCTTCCTGGCTATATAAGAGGATGTTTGAAAAGTGGTATTCCGTAATTTTCATCACATTGCTACCCCCCTTAGTCCCCCTTGTAAAGGGGGGAAACAATAAAAATCCAGTTCCCTCCCCTTTACAAGGGGAGGGTTAGGGTGGGGTAAAAAATATTTGATACATCAACCATAACTTTTCAAACACCCTCTAATAGTCTGAAAAATAATGTAGAGACGTTCGATACAAATTTCCTGCTTACACTCCCTTAGAGGGTGTAATGATCAGCTGAACAAATATGGATTTTACGTAAAAAACAGGATATTTTTTTTAAAGATTTGATAAAACATCCCCACAATTAACCAATTCATTAGAGAATATCTAGCAGACAATAGCTTATAAAACTTAGGAGTTATACAGAAAATTATTGAATAAGGATGTGTTTTTTTTGTTATCAATGTGGATAATATAAAAAAGCATGACACAGATACGGAAAGTAGATGTTAGCAAAAGGGAAAATATGAGAATTTTAGTGACGGGCGGTGCTGGTTTTATTGGTTCTCATCTAATTGACCGACTCATGAATGATGGTCATGAAGTCATCTGCCTGGATAATTTCTATACAGGAAAGAAACACAATCTCCTCAAATGGTTAGATCATCATAATTTTGAACTGATCCGTCACGATATCACCGAACCAATTCGGTTAGAAGTGGATCAAGTTTATCATCTGGCTTGTCCGGCTTCTCCAGTGCATTATCAGTATAACCCAATTAAAACAGTTAAAACTAACGTTATTGGCACACTCAATATGTTGGGGTTAGCTAAACGAGTTAAAGCTAGATTTTTATTAGCTTCCACCAGTGAAGTCTACGGAGATCCAGAAGTTCATCCCCAAACTGAAGATTATCGAGGCAGCGTCAATCCCATTGGCATTCGCTCATGTTATGACGAAGGTAAGAGAATGGCGGAAACCTTAGCATTTGATTATTACAGAGAAAATAAAGTCGAGATTCGCGTCGCCAGAATATTCAATACTTATGGACCGAGAATGCTGGAAAATGATGGTCGCGTAGTCAGCAATTTTGTCGCGCAAGCATTACGAGGTGTGCCTTTAACTGTTTATGGTGAAGGTCAACAAACCCGCAGCTTTTGTTATGTTTCCGACTTGGTAAATGGACTAATGCGATTAATGAATGGTGAACATACTGGCCCCATAAATTTGGGTAATCCTGATGAGTACACTATCTTAGAACTGGCGCAGGCTGTGCAAAACTTGATTAACCCAGATGCACAAATTAAATTTGAACCCCTACCTGCTGATGATCCCCGTCGTCGTCGTCCCGATATTACTAAGGCACAAACTTTGTTAGATTGGGAACCTACTATTCCTCTGCAAGACGGTTTAAAATTAATGATCGAAGATTTCCGTCAACGTTTTCAAAAGTAGTGGTTTAGTAATTCACAACT
>NZ_VIKZ01000049.1:29357-31929 GCF_009711985.1 Dolichospermum sp. UHCC 0260
ATAAAAAACGGGGTTTTAAAAATGCGTGTTTGCGTAATTGGTACTGGTTATGTTGGTTTAGTAACAGGTGCTTGTTTGGCTCATATTGGCCATGATGTAATTTGCATAGATAATAACGAAGAAAAAGTAAAATTAATGAAGTCTGGGCAGTCGCCGATTTTCGAGCCAGGACTCTCGGAAATTATGCAGTCTGCCATTAGTAGTGGCAATATTCAATTTTCTAGTGATCTCGCGGCTGGTGTTAATCATGGAGAAATCCTGTTTATTGCCGTGGGAACTCCTCCTTTACCCAATGGTGAAAGTGATACCCGATATGTAGAAGCCGTGGCTCGTGGCATTGGCGAAAATCTTCAAGGTGGCTATAAGGTAATTGTCAACAAATCTACTGTCCCCATTGGTTCTGGTGACTGGGTAAGAATGATTGTTTTAGACGGGATTGCTGAACGTCAAAAAACATTGCTGGTATCTGGTGATACAGCTAGTGATGATAAATTATCGAAGATTGCTAATGATTTTGATGTCGTCAGTAATCCAGAATTTCTCCGGGAAGGTTCAGCAGTTCATGATACATTTAACCCTGATCGGATTGTCTTAGGTGGCAATAGTCAACAAGCCACTGGCATGATGAAAGAACTATATGCGCCAATTGTCGAACGCAAATTTGCGGCTGATAAATCTTTGCCTCCTGTTCCAGTTTTGGTAACAGATTTAAGTTCGGCAGAAATGATTAAATATGCCGCTAATGCCTTTTTAGCCACCAAGATTAGTTTTATTAATGAAGTTGCTAATATATGCGATCGCGTGGGTGCGGATGTTACCCAAGTAGCAAAAGGCATCGGTTTAGATTCCCGTATTGGTAGCAAGTTCTTACAAGCTGGCATTGGTTGGGGTGGTTCATGTTTTCCCAAAGATGTTTCTGCCCTGATTCACACCGCTGATGATTATGGCTATGAAGCCCAACTCATGAAAGCCGCTGTCAGTGTTAACGAACGCCAACGCTTAATTGCCCTAGAAAAACTGCAACAGGCTTTAAAAATCCTCAAAGGTAAAACTGTCGGACTACTCGGTTTAACCTTCAAACCAGATACAGACGATTTACGGGACGCACCGGCACTAATCTTGATTGAACAACTCAACCGATTGGGAGCTAAAGTCAAGGCTTATGACCCCATTATTTCCCAAACAGGAATGCGTCATGGTCTTTCTGGTGTGTTAGTAGAAACCGATGCGGAAAGACTAGCAGATGGCTGTGATGCTTTGGTACTTGTCACCGAATGGCAACAGTTCAGCACTTTGGACTATGGGAAAATGGCAAAATTAATGAACCACGCCGTTATGATTGATGGTCGTAATTTCCTTAACCCCCAAGCAATGGTAAAAGCTGGATTCCAATACGTGGGCGTGGGGAGGTAGGGGAGGTTGGGGAGGTTGGGGAGGTTGGGGAGGTTGGGGAGGTTGGGGAGGTTGGGGAGAAATTTTCTTCTTTCTTCTTTCTTCTTTCTTATCCTGAACTCCTGATAGCAAAGCGTGGCGTTAGCCATACTCCTGACTCCTGACTCCTGACTCCTGACTCCTGACTCCTGACTCCTATAAAAATTAAAATGCCGCCCAGAGTCAACTAGGCGGCGTTAATTTTTTCTCAATTTTAAGAACTGTGAGGAATTCTTTCTATTTCCGCATAACCACTAAAAATCAATCTTTGACCTTCTGTTTCTAAACGATTTAGTCGCATTTTTACCCCATCTAAATCAAAGCGATCTAAATCAACCATATTATCCAAAATTTCTACCAATGCCAGACTTAAAGTCTGGGAAATTTCTCTTTGTGCTTCTGGAACTCCCTCAAGTTCAATCTTAGGTTCTTTGAAAGAAACCCGCCTTCTTCTTTCAATTCCGACACCAATGGTCATACTTAGGGGTATGAGTTCACCGTTGTTTAAATCGGCTTTAGCTACCAAATGCAAGCGATTTTCAGGTAATAACTTGACTTCAACTTCGGTAAAAGAAACTGGTTCACCACCAGATATTTCGATCAAAGTGGGTTCAGAAAGGTTCAGCAGCCGCTTTTTCACCAATTCCGACTCAAAAGCTCGATTAATGCCTACTTCTGATAAAATCACCTGGGCTACTGCTTGGGTGGGTTGTTTGAGAGTAAGTTTGCCACTTAAAACCGAGCCGAAGTCAATGGCTACAGCGTCGGTTTCAAAGGACATTTCCTCAACTGCGAAATCTTTGCGAATTACTAAGCCGCGACCGTTCATTTTAAAGCTATCAATGCTGCCTTGCAACAGTTTGCTGGAGGGATAGCAGCGCACAAAGACTTCTACCGACTCGCTTTGGGTAAACAGGTGGCGAATCGTTTGGCTGGCGACTGTGTTGAGCATTCGCTCTCCCCAATCGGTGCTTTTGGTATCTGTTAAACCAGTAAGTCCGCCGAACATTAGGTTTTAGTCTCTAGAAGTTCTTTATATTTTTGTAACAAATTGTGAACAATTATGCAAGCGATCCCCTGATTTAATCTACTAATGACTTAGAACAGGATAACTGATGGTTGATTGTCAGTTGTCCGTTGT
>NZ_VIKZ01000049.1:32196-34444 GCF_009711985.1 Dolichospermum sp. UHCC 0260
GTCATTGGTTAATAACTTTCTTCTATTCCCTATTCCCTATTGCTTTCCGTTGAGTCTGATAAATGTGAATTTGGTCTACTAAACCCCCAATACCAGGAATATCATAACCATAAAGTTGAAAACCTTTACCGACAGAATTAGTTAAAACTTCTGCACCTTTACCTTGATAATAAACAGGAACTGGACGATTACCATGATTTCCCCAACCATATTTAATCTGAGGATTAGAACCCCAAAAATGACCCGCTTTCATGGAATCAGATTCAGCAGTTAAAGCTTCTGCACTTTTTTCTTTGAGTAGTTCAGAAAAGTTGGGATTTAAAGTCAGATAATGATCATGATCAGCGGTGACAATCAACAGATTATTTTCCCAACCACCATTATTTTTAATCCAGTCAATTGTACTTTTCACAGCTTTATCAAAATCCAATACTGTCCCAATCATATTATCTATATTATCATCATGGGCAGCCCAATCAATATCACCACCTTCTACCATTAACCAAAATCCATCTTTGTCTTTAGATAAAACTGCTAAAGCTGCTTTGGTTAAATCATCAAGTGTGGGATTTTCATTAATTTCTTTCGCAATAAAAGATTTATCGGTTTCTCCAGGAAGTAGAGGCCGAACTGTATCGGGGTTTTTTCCTTGAGAACCAAACAGGGAAAAGATACTCAAACCTGTATTACTGTAATCACCATTGGCGGTACTTACAGGGAGATTTCCCTCTTGTCCCCTAGCTCCATATAATCCTAACAAGCGATCGCCCATATTTGGATCTAATTTAGCCGCAGTAGTCCCTAACTTATCAGCCGCATCTTTTCCCCGTTCTAAAAATGTGTAGTTATAGCGGTTTTGATTGGGGTTTTTACTCAATTCTGCATAGGTCGTTTTAGTGATATATTCAAACTTAGTTGGCGGTTCTACACCCGTAGGCAGAGGTTGACTACTCGCACCTGTGAGAGGATGACCACCACCTAAAATTACCGTTGGTTGATATATGCGAAGTTCCTGCTGGAGAATATTATCCAAGGTTGGATAATCACCATCATATTTATTGCGACGATTCACGTTTGCTGCTGCTGCTCCCGGTGTAGCATGATCTACAGGAACAGAAGTCACAATCCCCGTAGATTTACCATGATCAGCCGCAGTTTTGAGAATGGTTTCTAAAGGTTTTTCAAATATATCAACGGAAATAGCATTGTTATAGCTTTTGACTCCTGTGTACAAAGTAGTCGCTGTATTGGCAGAATCAGGATAACTATACTTAATATACTCAGGATCATTACCAGGAGTCCAAGGATTTATTCCCCCACGTTGAGGATCATAACCCACTAAATTACCCACTGCATTAGGATTAAGATTTTTCCCCCCTCCAGATGGTTTATCGCCAGGATTAAATTGAGGTTGGAATTTAAACCCTGGTAGAATCGGACTAGCGCCTGTAATCGGATTAGAGTTAGATAACGCAGAGTTACCCGTGCTGAAAACTCCATTACCAGGAGCAATGGTAGTACCATAGGTGGTAGCAAGGGCGTAATTATCCAGAGTTTGAAAACTCAGTCCTTCCCCCTTACCAGACGTATAATTATATCCTTTAGCCATAGCCCCAGCGCGAGCCATTTCCCAGCCCATACCGTCCCCAATCATCAGAATGACGTTTTTGGTTTTAGTGACAGGTGTAGCGGGGCTAGAATAGTTAGTCAGAGTGATGAATATACCAACTACAATGATCAACGCTGTAGTAAATAAACGGCGTTTAAATCGGAATGGGGAACTAGATTTAATTACCATTGGTAAAATGCCTGCTAGGAAATTGCTCTATGATGAGAGAATATTACAAAATGATCACAAAACTTTAAATTGACTCATCATGGCGAAAATTCAGTTTGCTAAAGGTATTGAAGAAACAGTAGTTCCTGATGTTCGGTTGACAAGAGCAAAAAAAGGTGAAAGCGGTACGGCAACATTTATCTTCACCAATCCTGATATATTGGCGCAAGATGGCACAGATGAAGTTACTGGTTTATATTTGATTGACGAAGAAGGGGAAATCGTTATTCGTAACGTTCAGGGTAAATTTGTCAACGGTAAACCAGAATCTCTAGAAGCAATTTATGTGATGAATTCTAATGATGAGTGGGATCGTTTTATGCGCTTCATGAATCGTTATGCTGAGGACAATGGACTAGGATTGAGTAAATCTTAATTAGTCATTAGTCAGTAGGGGCGAAGCATTTGGAA